>NZ_JBEZZB010000145.1:0-26719 GCF_040638955.1 Actinoplanes sp. NPDC024001 | reverse complement strand
CCGAGGCCGACCGGCCGGTCAGCGACATCGCGGCGGTTGCCGGCCTGGGCGAGCGCCAGCTGCGGCGGCGCAGCGTCGCCGCCTATGGATACGGTCCGAAGACCCTGCACCGGATCTTCCGGATGCGCCGGGCGGTCGCGCTGGCGCGGGCCGGCCGGGCGTTCGCCGCGGTGGCCGCCGACGCGGGTTACGCCGACCAGGCCCACCTCTCCCGCGATGTGCGGGCGCTGGCCGGCGTGCCGTTGAGCGAGCTCGTTCCTCAGCCGGCGAGCGCGGCGTAAAGGTCGATGCCGTTGCCGTCCGGGTCGTGCACGACGGCGTAACGCTGGCCCCAGACCGCGTCCCAGGGCTCCATCACACCGGTGTGGCCCGCCTCGACGAGCCGGCGGTGAGTCTCGTCGACCCCGCCCGGGCTCGAGCAGTCGAAGGCGAGGCTGATCCGGGCGCCGTCCGGGCCGGGCGGGGTGAACTGCGGGTCGAAGGTCTTGATCGACGCGTGCGTGTCCCACATGAGACGCACGCCGCCGGGGAGGGTCACCTCGACGTGCGGCGCCTGCTCGGCGCCCTCGGCGAACTCCATCCCCAGCAGACGGTAAAAGGCGAGCGACGTCGCCATGTCGGCCACCGCGAGGCCGATCGCGTTCAGAACAGGAGTCATGACGGTGACGCTACGAGCCCGGCCCGCGGCTGTCTTGAACAAATCGGACGTCATGTCGGTGGCGGGTGTTCCCCCGTGGCGATGCCAGAAGGTAGTGTTCTGGCTCCGACGCGTATCCATCGACAGGAAGGCGTTGGCGCGATGACCTTGCGCATCCTCGTGGTGGGCGCCGGCATTGCCGGCCTGGCTGCGGCCCGGGGGCTGCGCGTCGCCGGTTTCCGGCCCGAGGTGGTGGAGGCGCTGCCCGCCACCGTGGTCCCCGGAGCGGGCATCTATCTTCCCGGCAACGCCTCCCGGGCGTTGCGCCTGCTCGGCCTCGACGTCCCGCTGCGCCCGCTCGGCGACCTGATCTTCCGTCAGGTCTTCCTCGACGTGCGCGGCCGCGAGCTGTTCGAGATGGACGTGGCCGCGCTCTGGGCCGGCGTCGGCGAGTCCCGCGCGCTCTCCCGGGCCGACCTGCAGCAGGTCCTGCTCACCGGGGTGGGCGGCGAGGTGCGCTACGAGACCGAGGTCCGGCGCCTGGAGATCGTCGACTCGGGCGCCAAGGTCGAGTTCTCCAGCGGCGACGTCGCGGAATATGACCTGGTCGTCGGGGCCGACGGTCGGCGCTCCACGATCCGGGAGCAGGTCGGGCTGGGCGGCCCGGCCGTCCCCACCGGTCAGATTGTCTACCGCTCGGTGGTCAGCGGCGGGCCGCCCCTGACCGACTGGACCGCGCTGCTCGGCCGGCGCTCGGCGTTCGTCGCCATGCCGATGGGCGGGCGCAAGCTGTACTGCTACGCCGACGAGACCGCGCCGGACACCCCCAACCCCGAGGACCCGCGCAAGCGGATGCTCGAGCTCTTCGGGGCCTACGGCGGTCCGGTGCCGGCCATCCTGGAGAAGATCGAGAAAGTGCAGGTGGCCCGGACCGCCGAGGTCGTGCTGCCGAGCTGGTCGCAGGGCCCGGTCGTGCTGGTCGGCGACGCGGCGCACGCCACCGCGCCGACCCTCGCGCAGGGCGCGGCCATGTCGTTCGAGGACGGCTGGGTCCTCGGGCAGGAGCTGCGCGACGCCGGCGGTGACATCCCGGCCGCCCTCCGCGGCTATGAGCAACGCCGCCGCCCCCGCTGCGCGGAGGTGCGCGAGCGGACCCGCGAGCGGGACCGCACCCGCGACGTCCCACCGTCCCTTCGCGACCCCATGCTGCGGCGTCGCGGCCTCCGGATCTTCACCGATCACTATCGGGAGCTCGTGTCGTCGGTCTGACGCTTAGGTCACCCCGCGCCCGCCGAAAGTCGGCGGGGGACTATTCTGCCAGCGGGGTACGCCCGATCTTCGGGGCACCTGAGAGGACGAACGAGACAACGGAGGCAATTCGTGACGACCGTTGCGCCGTCGCCGATCGCGACCCGACCATATCCGGTGCGGCGGCAGGTCAAGGGTTCGGCGTTTGCTCGGATCCTGCGCACGACGGACGCGAAGCAGATCGGGATCATGTACATGATCACGGCCTTCGTGTTCTTCCTGCTGGGCGGCCTGATGGCCCTCCTGATGCGTGCGGAGCTGGCACGGCCGGGCATGCAGCTGCTCTCACCGGAGCAGTTCAACCAGCTGTTCACCATGCACGGCACGATCATGCTGCTGTTCTTCGCGACACCGATCGTGTTCGCGTTCGGCAACTACGTGGTGCCGATCCAGATCGGCGCGCCCGACGTGTCGTTCCCGCGGCTGAACGCGTTCGCGTACTGGCTGTACCTGTTCGGCGGCCTGATCACCATGAGCGGGTTCCTCACCCCCGGTGGCGCGGCCGACTTCGGCTGGTTCGCGTACACGCCGCTCAGTGACTCGCTGCACTCGCCGGGTGTCGGCGGCAACGCCTGGGTGGTCGGCCTGGCCATCTCCGGTCTGGGCACGATCCTCGGCTCGGTCAACCTGATCACCACGATCCTGACCCTGCGGGCCCCGGGCATGACCATGTTCCGGATGCCGATCATGACCTGGAACATGCTGGTCACCGCGCTGCTCGCGATCCTGGTCTTCCCGTTCCTGGCGGCCGCGCTCTTCGCGCTCGCCGCGGACCGGATCCTCGGCGCGCACGTCTTCGACGTGGAGACCGGCGGCCCGATGCTCTGGCAGCACCTCTTCTGGTTCTTCGGCCACCCCGAGGTGTACATCATCGCCCTGCCGTTCTTCGGCATCATCACCGAAGTCATCCCGGTCTTCAGCCGCAAGCCGGTCTTCGGCTACAAGGGCCTGGTCGCCGCGACCCTGCTGATCGCCGCCCTGTCGATGAGCGTGTGGGCGCACCACATGTTCGTCACCGGCCAGGTGCTGCTGCCGTTCTTCAGCTTCCTCAGCTTCATGATCGCGGTGCCCACCGGCATGAAGTTCTTCGTCTGGATCGGCACCATGTGGCGCGGCCAGATCAGTTTCGAGTCGCCGATGCTCTTCGCGATCGGCTTCATGGTGACGTTCCTGTTCGGTGGCCTCTCCGGCGTGCTGCTGGCCTCGCCGCCGATCGACTTCCACGTCTCCGACTCGTACTTCGTGATCGCCCACTTCCACTACGTGCTGTTCGGCACGATCGTGTTCGCGGTCTTCGCCGGCATCTACTTCTGGTTCCCGAAGATGTTCGGCCGGATGCTCGACGAGCGGCTCGCCAAGATTCACTTCTGGCTGACGTTCATCGGCTTCCACGCCACGTTCCTGGTGCAGCACTGGCTCGGCACCAAGGGCATGCCCCGGCGCTACGCGGACTACCTGCCCAGCGACGGCTTCACCTTCCTGAACACCTTCTCCACGATCGGATCGTTCGTGCTGGGCCTGTCGACCCTGCCGTTCATCTACAACGTGTGGAAGTCGTACAAGGTCGGCCAGGTCACCACGCTGAACGACCCGTGGGGTCACGGCAACTCGCTGGAGTGGGCCACCACCAGCCCGCCGCCGCTGCGCAACTTCGACCGGATGCCGCGGATCCGCTCCGAGCGCCCCGCCTTCGACGAGAAGTTCCCGGAGCTGGCAGCCGGCGCCCAGTCCGTCGCCGGCCCGCCGGAAGGCGGCGCCCGGCCGCTGACCGCCGAGTCCGACGGTGGCGCCACCTATCAGGAGGACACGAGCAGCGATCGCTGATCGTTTCCTGAGACGCTGAGAGCGGCCCGCACTCTTCGGAGTGCGGGCCGCTCCTTGTTCCAGCCCTTGCAGCTCTGCCGCCTGGCCCGCCGTCCGGCTCTGCTGTCCCGCCTGTTGTCTGGCCTGCCGTCCGGCCTGCTGCCCCGCCTGTTGTCTGGCCTGCCGTCCGGCCTGCTGCCCCGCCTGCTGCCTGGCCTGCCGTCCGGCTCGGCCTGTCCTCCCGCGGCGGCTCCGCCCGCCGGCGGCTCTGCCCGCCACCGGCTTCGCTTGGCCTCCCGCGGCAGCTCTGCCTGCCTCACGGCTCTGCCTGCCTCACGGCTCTGCCTGCCCGGCGGCCCTGCCTGCCCGGCGGCCCTGCCTGCCCGGCGGCCCTGCCTGCCCCGCGGGCCGGCCTGCCCCCGTGGCGTGGTCGCGTTTGAGGGAAATTGGCGGTGAGTCCTTCGTCACTGAGAAGGCGTGCGAGCGCAGGGCGTGCGGGAAATGGGCGAGTAACGCGGCACTTGCCCGGTGCTAGCGGTGACCAGGGCGTATGGGACTGGATCTGACTGTGCCGGACAGCCGCCGCAGGGAAGAACTCGTTGGATTTGTGTCGTACCCCCACGGCAGGATGGTCTGCGGAGGTCAGGATCGACATGTTGCTCACGCCTTACCGCGAAACCCTCGCGCTGCCGAAGATCCGGTCGTTGCTGGTGGTCGCCACGCTCGCCCGCATCCCGATCGCGGCCGCGACGGTCGTGCTCACGCTGCATGTGGTCACCGACCTCGGCCGGGGTTATGGCGCGGCCGGCCTGATCGGTGCGGCCGCCACGATCGGCGGTTCGGTCGGTGCTCCGGTGATGGGCCGCCTGATCGACCGCCGCGGTCTGCGCCCGGTGCTCGTGCTGACCACGGTCGCCGAGGTCATCTATTGGCTGGTGGCGCAGAGCCTGCCCTATTGGGTGCTGCTGCCCGTGGCCGCGATCGGTGGCTTCCTGGCCCTGCCGGCCTTCTCGGTGGCCCGGCAATCCATCGCCGCCCTGACCCCCGAGTCGCACCGGTTGCCCGCCTTCGCTCTCGACTCGATCACCACCGAGATGTCGTTCATGGCCGGCCCCGCGCTGGGCGTGCTGATCGCGACGACCGCCGGCCCTCGTGTCGCCATGATCTCGCTGGCGGTCGGCATCCTGCTTGCCGGCGTCGGTCTGTGGCTGCTCAACCCGCCGGTCCGGGCGGCCCACGAGGCCCCGGTGACCAGCAGCGAGCGGGTCCCACGGCGCAGCTGGCTCAAGCCCCGGTTCGTCGCCGTCCTCGCCGTCACGATGGCCGCGACGATCGTCCTCGCCGGCACCGACGTGGCGGTGGTCGCCGTCCTCCGCGAGTCCGGCCAGGTCGCCTGGACCGGCGCGGTCCTCTCCCTGTGGGCGCTGTTCTCCCTGGTCGGCGGTTTCGTCTACGGCACGGTCCGCCGTGGCGTCCCCGCCTTGGCACTGTTCGCCCCCATGGCGCTCCTCACCCTCCCCGTCGGCCTAGGCGGCGACCACTGGTGGCTGCTGGCCCTGCTGCTGATCCCGGCCGGCGCCCTCTGCGCCCCCACGATCACCGCCAGCTCCGACGCCATCAGCCGCATGATCCCCGCCTCAGCGCGCGGCGAAGCCATGGGCCTGCACAACTCCGCCCTCACCGTCGGCGTCGCCCTGGGCGGCCCCATCGCCGGCCTGGCCATCGACACGAAGGGTCCAGCCTGGGGCTTCCTCGCCGTGGGCGCCGTCGGCGTCCTGGTCGCCCTACTCGTCCTCCCCACAGAACTACGCCGCCGCCGCGAAGCGGCAAAGCCATCCCTCCCTTCCGCCCACGCGGCGGAGCCGTCGCTTTCTTCCGGCGGCGGGGCGGAGCCGTCGCTTTCTTCCGGCGGCGGGGCGGAGCCGTCGCTTTCTTCCGGCGGCGGGGCGGAGCCGTCGCTTTCCTCCGACGATGCGGAGCCATCCCTACGCCGCTGAGTCATCCCTCCCGCTTCGAGACGCCGCTGGTCAGGCATTACCGCACTTACCAGTCCGAGAAGCCGTCCCGTCGCGACGACAGCTCCCTGCCCGTCTGAGCCGCCGATGCCGGGAGTGTCAGCTCGCAAGCGGGGCGGGGGCCGGGTGGGCGTTCCGGCGCTGGCGGGGCCAGGGACCGCATGCCGCCGCATGCCGATCTTGATCAGCCGGCTCTCCGTGCTGGTCGAGCGCGCACAGGCAGCCCTGGCGGCCAGCCGGTTCCCCGGCCGCACCGGGGAGTGGCTTCGGCGGGCCTGAACCGACGCTGATCGCCTGCTGGTTTGTCCGGCTGCGCGTGGGAGTTGCTCTGGCCGGCCTGAGCGCGGACGCCGTCAGACGCCATAGCCACCGCAGAAGGTCCCACTCAACGTTTCACGTCTATGACCCCGGCCTTGGTCGGGGCTCCGGCGGCAGCAACCTAACCGTGCACGGTCTCTGGATGCGGCGGGCGGCAAGGCGCGGCCAGTGGGGCAGCCGGACCTGGCGGGGCGATCCGGACCTGGTAGGGCGGCCCGGACGTGGCAGGGCGATCCGGACCTGGTGGGGCGGGCCGGACCTGGTAGGGCGGGCCGGACCTGGTAGGGGCGGCCCGGACGTGGCAGGGCGATCCGGACCTGGTGGGGCGGCCCGGACCTGGTGGGGGCGGCTCCGCGTGGCCGCCCGCTGGCGGGCTTCAGAGAGGCGGGCGGTGGGTGATGGGGTGGTCTGCGTCGGGGCTCAGGCACCAATCGAGGACCGACGGCCATGGGCCGTAACCGGCGTCGATGTTCAGATGGGCGGCGCCCGCGAGGACTGTGGTGGGGATGGCGAGCGGGCGGCCGTAGGCGGCTTCGGGGCCGGGCGGGCAGTACGGGTCGTTGTCCGTGCCGATCAGGCGGGTGTGGGTGGCGGCGGACCGCAGGTGGTCGGCGGTGAGGGCCGGCGGCAGGGCGAAAGCGGCGATCTCCGGGTTTCGCAGCGTGACCTCGCGGGAGGGCGGCGCGACCAGCAAGACCCGGTCCACCGGGACGGGGACCGCGGAGCGGGCCGCCGCGTTCAGCCACAGCAGGCAGCCGAGGCTGTGGCAGAGGACGGTCCGGTGCGGGCCGGGCAGGGCGGTCAGGCGGGTTTGCAGCTCGGCCAGCCAGGCGTCCACGTGGGGACAGTCGGGGTCGGGCAGCTGCGGGTATTCGACGGTGTGGCCGCGGGCGGTCAGTTCGCCGGCCAGCCAATGCTGCCAGTGCGCGGGCGGGCGGCGGTTCTGCCAGCCGTGCAGCAGCAGGAACGAGCTCACAGGCCGAACTTCGGTAGGCACGGGGTCACCCCTTCGATCGTGACCGGTGGCCGGTCCTGAGCGTTCCATCGTTCGCGGCTGAGGCGGAGCCGGTCGGAGATCAGCGCCTCGTCGCCTCGGGCGTCGACCGCGATGCCGTCCGGTTCGTAGCCGAGTTTGCGGGACACGCCCTGCGAGGCGTGGTTGTCCCGGAAGACGTCGGTCCGGGCGGTTTCCGCGCCCAGGTGGTCGAAGGCGAGCGTCAGCAGGCCGACCCGCGCCTCGGTGCCGTAACCCCTGCCGTGGTGGGCGAGGCCGAGCCACGACCAGGTGGTGACCTGCCGCACCACCCGGAAGTCGCGGGCCAGCAGGGCGACCACGCCGATCGGTTCGCCGTCGTGGAAGACGCCGAGGCCCAGCTGCCACTTCTCGGGGGTCCAGCCGGACAGGCCGCGCCAATGTTCCTGCAGCACGAACTGGGCCCGGTCGCCGTCGGTCCACGGCGAGAGGAACGGCTGCTCGCCGGGCGGGTGGACGCCGCCGGCCGCGACGTCGGCGAACCCGGCCAGTTCCTCGTCGCGGGGCAGGCGCAGCTCCAGGCGGGCGGTGCGGATGGTGAGGCCGTAAAGCGGCCAGACATCGACGAGTCGTGACATCTCGTCAGAATTCCAGAAACATCACGTGCATGCCGACCCGGCCGTGCACCGGATGGTCGAAGGACCGCGGGACCGTGCCGATTATCTGGAAGCCGAACCGCCGGTACAGATCCACGGCCACGGTGTTGGTCTCCACCACGGCGTTGAACTGCACCCCGGCGTACCCCTGCTGTCTGGCCCAATCGATGCTGTGCCGGCACAGCGCGGTGCCGACCCCGCGGCCGCGGGCCGCGGCCGCGACCATGTAGCTCGCGGTGGCGATGTGCGCGCCGGGCCCGGCCCGGTTGGGGCCCATCTTCGCGGTGCCGGCGATCTCGCCGGCGACAACCGCGACCACGGTACGCCCGGGCGGCTGCTCGACCCACATCGCCCGGGCCTCGGCCGGCGTCATCCGCGGGTCGTAGGGGAACGTCTCCCGGGCCTGCGCCACCTCCCGGACGATTGCCCCGACCGCCGGCCAGTCGTCGCCGGTCAGGGGCCGGATCTCAGGCGTCAACGACGGGTTGCCCGGTGGTGGCGACCGACGCGGCGCGCAACTGCTCCAGGGCGGCGTCGGTGGTCGCCCTGGCCACGCCGGCGGTCAGTTCCAGCAGCACGGTGGTGGCGAACCCCTCCGATGCCGCGTCGAGTGCGGTAGCTCGTACGCAATGGTCGGTGGCGATGCCGACGACCTCGACCTCGGTGACCCCCTTGGCCCGCAGCCAGCCGGCGAGGGTTTCGCCGGTCTCGGTGTGACCTTCGAAACCGGAGTACGCCGCCTGGTGCTCGCCCTTGTGGAAGACCGCCTCGATCCGGTCGGTGGTCAGCTCGGGGTGGAAGTCGGCGCCGGCGGAACCGACCACGCAGTGGGCCGGCCACGAGTCGACGAAGTCGGGGTGCTCGCTGAAGTGAGCGCCCGGGTCGACGTGGTAGTCCTTGGTGGCGACGACGTGGTCCCAGCGGTCGCCGGCCCGGTCGAGCACCAGCGAGATGCCCTTGGCGACGGCGGCGCCGCCGGCGACCGGCAGCGAGCCGCCTTCGCAGAAGTCGTTCTGTACGTCGACGATGATCAGCGCGCGGGACATCGTGAACAAATCCCCTCAGGCGGTGGGAACGATGACTACGGGAATGGCGGGGTCGCCCGCGGAGAGTTTCAGGCCCTCCCACGGGATGGAGATCAGGCACTGCCGGAGGTGGTCACGGGACTCGGTCAGCGTGGGGGTGGCCTGCACCTCGCCGTCGGCGACGTAGGAACGCTGCAGCAGCCGGTCGTTGGGCTGATGGTCGGGCACGCCCTGGGAGAAGATGATCTCCTCGATGGCGGTGCCGGTGGGCTTGTGGCGGCGCACCGCGGTCTTGCGGCCGCCGACCGTGGCCTTGTTCTCCGAGCGCTTGACCACCGGGCGCCCGTCGACCTCGACCAGCTTGTAGACGAGCCCGGCGGTGGGCGCCCCGGAGCCGGTGACCACCGCGGTGCCGGCGCCGTACATGTCCACCGGCTCGGCGGCGAGCGTGGCGATCGAGTACTCGTCCATGTCGCCGGAGACGATGATCTTTGTCTCGGTGGCGCCGAGCGAGTCGAGCAGCTCCCGGGACTGCTGGGCGAGCACCGACAGGTCACCCGAGTCGATGCGCACGGCCCGCAGGTCCGGCCCGGCGACCGCGATCGCGTTGCGGATGCCCTGGGAGATGTCGTACGTGTCCACGAGCAGCGTGGTGTTCTTCCCGAGCGCCGACACCTGCGACCCGAACGCGGTCGGCTCGTCGTCGTGCAGCAGCGTGAACGCGTGCGCCGACGTGCCGGTGGTCGGGATGCCGTAGGCCCGCCCCGCCGCCAGGTTCGACGTCGAGGCGAACCCGGCCAGGTACGCCGCGCGGGCGGCGGCGACCGCGGCGTGCTCGTGGGTGCGCCGCGAGCCCATCTCGATGATCGGCCGGCCGCGGGCCGCGGTGACCATCCGGGCGGCGGCGGCCGCGATGGCGCAGTCGTGGTTGAGCACCGACAGGATCAGCGTCTCCAGCACCACGCACTCGGCGAACCCGCCGGTGATGGTCAGGATCGGTGAGCCGGGGAAGAACAGCTCGCCCTCGAGGTAACCCTCGACGTCGCCGCTGAATCGGTAGTTCGCCAGCCAGGCGGCGGTGGTCTCGTCGACGATCCCGGCCGAGCGCAGGTAGGCGATCTCGTCCTCGTCGAACCGGAAGTTGCGGATCAGCTCGATCAGCCGGCCGGTGCCGGCCACGACGCCGTAACGCCGGCCGGTGGGCAGCCGCCGGGCGAACACCTCGAAGACGCAGCGCCGCTCCGCGGTGCCGTCCTTCAGCGCGGCGCTGATCATGGTCAGCTCGTAGTGGTCCGTCATCAGGGCCGGCGCGATGCTCTCCACGGACCTACCCTATTGCGCCGCCGGCCACGGTGCGGGGCACGGGCCAGGAACCGGTCTTGACCTGCGGTTCGGCGCTCCGGTTCACCGGTTCGGCGAATCCGGTGGCAACATGGGGGCATGGCGTTGCCTCAGGTTGCTCCCGTCGAGACGCCGGAGATCGAGGAAGTACCGGCCGCGGACCGGCCGTGGGTGACCATCGTCTGGGACGACCCGGTCAACCTCATGTCGTACGTGACGTGGGTCTTCCAGAAGCTCTTCGGTTACAGCAAGGAAAAAGCGGAGCAGCTGATGATGGATGTGCACACGAAGGGCAAGGCGGTGGTGTCCACCGGCGCCCGCGAGCGCATGGAGATGGACGCCAACCAACTGCACGGATACGGTCTCTGGGCAACTGTGGATCGGGCCTGACACTGAGCCGGCCAACCAAAACCGGGTGGGGATAGAGCATGTTCCGACGCAGCGGCGGCCAGTGTGTGGCCACCTTCGAGCACGACGAGGTGCGTGTCCTGCGCAAGGTGGCCGCTGAGGTGGTCGGTTTGCTGACCGACGGCATGGACCACACCGACCCGGTGGTGTCCCGGCTGTTCCCGGACATCTATCCGGACCGGCCGGAGGACTCGCAGGAGTTCCGCCTCTACACCGAGGGCGACCTCAAGACCAGCAAGATCGACCAGGCCGGCGCGATCCTGGCGGCGCTGCCCGACGAGGGCGAGGGCGAGGTCCGGCTGGACGGTGAGGCCGCCGAGGCCTGGCTGCGGGCGATCAACGACGCCCGCCTGGCGATGGGCACCCGGCTGGAGATCCAGGCCGACACCGACCTGGCCGACGAGCTGGACGAGGCGGTGCTCGAGGATCCGGGTTCGAGCCGGGTCTTCCAGCTGTCGGTCTATGCCTACCTGGGCTATCTGCAGGAGTCCCTGCTCAACGCGTTGCCGGAGATCAAGTAGCGGTCGGTGTGGGGACTGCCACGCTCAGCGGGGCAAAATCTCACGGTAATGTGAACGGCGTGCTGACCATCGACAGTGCGATCGTTCAGGCGATCGTCGCCCACGCCCGCCGGGACCACCCCGACGAGGCCTGCGGCGTCGTCGCCGGTGCGCTCGGCAGCGACGTGCCGTCCCGGCACATCCCGATGGACAACGCGGCGCGTTCGATGACCTTCTACGAGTTCGACTCGATGGAGCACCTGCGGGTGTGGCGCGAGATGGACGACCGTGACGAGGAGCCGGTGGTCATCTATCACTCGCACACCGCGACCGAGGCCTATCCGTCCCGCACGGACATCTCGTTCGCCGGCGAGCCGAACGCGCACTATCTCCTGGTTTCCACCCGCGAGCCGGATCGCGAGGAGATTCGCTCGTTCCGTATCGTGGACGGTGTGGTGACCGAGGAAGAGGTCAACATCGTGGATGCGACGGTGAAGGCGTGATTTCCACCTCCGTGCAGTCGTACATGTTCGGGCAGAGCCCGGCGTCGGTCTTCTACGAGTGTCGCTGCTGTTAACAGCGACCCGACCGACCCCTGCCCGATTTCGTTCGACCTTCCAAGGAGCATGACAGTCATGGCTATCGAAGTTCGCGTGCCCACCATCCTGCGCAACTACACCGGCGGCGCCAAGATCGTCGAGGGCGCCGGTGACACCCTCTCCGGTCTGATCGACGACCTGGACGCCAAGCACAACGGCCTCAAGGGCCGTCTGATCACCCCCGAGGGTGGCCTGCACCGGTTCGTCAACATCTACGTCAACGACGAGGACGTCCGTTTCCTGGGCGCGCTGGACGCGAAGCTCAACGACGGCGACTCGATCACCATTCTCCCGGCCGTGGCCGGTGGCGCGCTCGGCTTCGCGGCCGCGGCCGCCCTGCTGGGCGTCTGACGAGGTCGACGACGATGGCTCGCTTCGAGAGCCTGCTGGACGCGTGCGGGGGCACGCCGCTCGTCGGCCTGCCCCGCCTCTCCCCGGCGGTGCCCGATGGGGCGCCGCCGGTGCGGCTCTGGGCCAAGCTCGAGGACCGCAACCCGACCGGCAGCATCAAGGACCGCGCCGCACTGTTCATGGTGCGGGCCGCCGAGGAGTCCGGCCATCTCCGCCCGGGCGACACCATCCTCGAGCCGACCAGCGGCAACACCGGCATCGCCCTGGCCATGGTGGCGAAACTGCGCGGTTACCGGCTGGTCTGCGTGATGCCGGAGAACGTCTCCACCGAGCGCACCCAGCTGCTGCGGATGTACGGCGCGGAGATCATCTTCTCGCCGGCCGCCGGCGGCTCGAACCAGGCCGTGGCGACCGCCAAGCAGATCGCCGCCGAGCACCCCGACTGGAAGATGCTCTTTCAGTACGGCAACCAGGCGAACGCCCGCGCCCACTTCGAGACGACCGGGCCCGAGCTGCTGCACGACCTGCCCACGATCACGCACTTCGTGGCCGGCCTGGGCACCACCGGCACCCTGATGGGCACCGGCCGGTTCCTCAAGGAGAAGGTCGACGGCATCCAGATCGTCGCGGCCGAGCCGCGTTACGGCGAGCTGGTGTACGGGTTGCGCAACATCGACGAGGGCTACGTCCCCGAGCTGTACGACGCCTCCGTCCTCGACCGCCGCTTCTCCGTCGGCACCCGCGACGCGGTGCTGCGGACCCGCCAACTGGTCGAGGTGGAGGGCATCTTCGCCGGGTTCTCCAGCGGCGCGATCCTGCACGCCGCTCTCGCCGTCGCGCACGAGGCGGTGAAGGCCGGCAAACGGGCCGACGTGGCCTTCGTGATCGCCGATGGCGGCTGGAAATACCTGTCGACCGGCGCCTACGGCGGCACCCTCAACGACGCCGAGGAAGCCCTCGAGGGCCAGCTCTGGGCCTGACCCTACGGGGCCAGGGCCACCACGACCGCGGCGAGCATCGGCGGGGTCGCCACCGCCATCAGCAACCAGGGCAGCGTGCGCTGGTGGATGGCGAGGTAGGCGGCCGCCGCCGGGACCACGCTGAGCAGGGTCAGCACGCCCAGCACCGGCAGGTACCAGGTGGGCGCCCCGCTGAAGACGGTGATCACGGCGTACAGGCCGACGCCGACGCCGGTCAGGCCGAGCACGGCGCCGGCGAGCGCCATGGCGAGCATCCGGCGGGCGCTGGGCGCCGGATCATCGGGCGCCGGGAAGCGGAACGCCGTTGGCTCCCCGGCAGGTGCCGGTCGGGCCGGAGCGTTTCCGGACGCCGCGGTACGGGTAGTGCGGGCCTGTTCGACCGCGGTCACGTCGCCTCCATAAAATGACCTTGGGCGTATTACCCTGTGCAACGCCGACGGCTCACTCGACGTGACGGCGGGTTCGGTGATGACCGAGGTCACGGTGGCTGTGATGTGCGTTGTCGATTTGGCGACAAATAGATCAGTTGTTTACGTCAGGCACTGGTCGGGGCGTACGCTTCGCACCGTGATTGACTGGTCTGAGGAGTCCAGCGCGGACCGGTCCGGCGGGGCCTGGACGACCCGGTGTTGTTCGACCCGATGTGAGCCAGAGGGACCCGCATGCGACTAACCGTTCTCGGTTGTGCCGGTAGTTTCCCCGGCCCCGAGTCGGCGTGTTCGGCCTATCTCGTGGAAGCCGAGGGGTACCGGCTCCTGATCGACTTCGGGTCGGGATCGCTGTCCGCGCTGCAGCGGTACTCCGACATGCGCCGCGTCGATGCGATCCTGCTCACCCATCTGCACTGTGACCACATGCTGGACGCCTGCACCTATGTGGTGGTCCGTCGCTACGACCCGGCCGGCCCGCTGCCGCCGGTCCCGGTCTACGCCCCGCTGGGCGCCGCGGAGCGCATCGCCGCTGCCTACAGCACCGAGGGCGAGCCGGTCGACGACGTCTACACCTTCTACGGGCTGCAGCCGGGGACCTTCCCGATCGGCCCGCTCACCGTCACCGTCGACCGGGTCAATCACCCCGTGGAGACGTACGGGGTGCGCATCGAGCACAACGGCCGGGTCCTGGCCTACTCGTCGGACACCGCCCCGTGCGAGGCGCTGCTGCGGCTGGCCGCCGGCGCGGACCTGTTCCTCTGCGAGGCCAGCTATCAGGACGGCGTTTCCAACCCGCCGGACCTGCATCTGACCGGCGGTGAGGCGGGCGAGGCGGCCACCAAGGCGGATGTGGCAAAACTCCTGTTGACCCATCTCGTGCCTGCTTGGGCCAGTGAGGCCTCTATTGTGGAGGCCGCCGGCGCCGCGTACGCGGGGCCGGTCGAAGTGGTCCGACCGGGCGCCAGATACGATCTCTGAGCCGGTACGGGGGCGGGATCGGCTCAGCACCGATGCACCACGTGTCGTGATCTTGGAGTTGTTGCATGCGCATAGTTCGCCTGGCCAACTTCGTCACGGTCCATACCGGCGGGTTACGCACCGCACTCCGGCAGCTCGGCCGCGGTTACCAGCGGGCCGGGCACGAGGCGGTCCTGATCGTTCCCGGGCGCCGCTACTCCGACAAGGTGATGAAGCAGGGCCGGGTGATCACCCTGCCCAGCGCGCCGCTGCCGCGGACCGGTGGCTACCGGGTGCTGGCCGGCCGGCGTGAGCTCACCAACCTGCTGGACAGCCTGGAGCCCGACCGGATCGAGGTGTCGGACCGCACCACCCTGCGCTGGACCGGCAACTGGGCCCGCCAGCGGGGCGTCCGCTCGATGATGGTCTCCCACGAGAGCCTGGCCGGGCTGCTCGGGATATGGGGTATGCCGAAGCGCGACACCCTCGCCGACCGGTTCAACGAGCGGACCGCCGAGGCGTTCGACACGATCGTCTGCACCACCGCGTTCGCGGCCGCCGAGTTCCGCCGGATCGGCGCGCCCAACCTGGTCGAGGTCCCGCTCGGCGTGGACCTGGACGTCTTCAACCCGAGCCGGATGGACGTCGGGGTGCGCTCCCGGTATGCCCGGCCGGACGAGATGCTGGTCGTCTACGCCAGCCGGCTCTCCGCGGCGAAACGGCCCGAGCTGGCCGTGGACGCGGTCGCCGCCCTGCGCAACGGCAAGATCCCGGCGGTGCTGGTGATGGCCGGGGACGGCACGCGGCGGACGGCTCTGGCGTACCGGGCGGCCCGGCTGCCGGTCCGGTTCGCCGGGCACATCTCCGACCGCCGGGCCGTGGCCGCGCTGCTGGCCAGCGCGGACGTCACCCTCTCGCCGGGTCCGGTGGAGACCTTCGGCCTGGCCGCGCTGGAGTCGCTGGCCTGCGGCACCCCGGTGGTGGTGAACGAGCAGAGCGCCCTGTCCGAGGTGGTCGGCGATGCGGGCGTGGCCGTTCCCGGCACCGCCGAGGCGTTCGCCGACGCGGTGAGCGGCCTGATGGAGCGCCCGCGCGTCGAGCGGCGCGCCGCCGCCCGGGCCCGCGCTGAGAACTTCGGCTGGCAGCGGTCGGTCGACGGTTTCCTGCGGGCGCACGGCGCGCTCCCGGCGCCGGCGACGGTGCCGGCGACCGTCCCGGTCGCGGCCACCCTGCTGCGCCCGGCGGTCCCGCGCACCCGCAAGCCCGGGGCGGACGAAGCCGGCGCGGCCCGTTACGCATAGGGTGAGGTCATGGCGCGACCCGACGGCCGGACGGCCGACCAGCTGCGGCCGGTGACCCTGACCCGGCAATGGAGCATCCACCCCGAAGGTTCGGTTCTGGTGGAGTTCGGCAACACCCGGGTGCTCTGCACCGCGAGCGTCACCGAGGGCGTTCCCCGCTGGCGCAAGGGCTCCGGGCTCGGCTGGGTCACCGCGGAGTACGCGATGCTGCCACGGGCCACGAACACCCGCGGCGACCGGGAGAGCGTCAAGGGCAAGGTCGGCGGGCGGACCCAGGAGATCTCCCGGCTGATCGGCCGCAGCCTGCGGGCCTGCATCGACCTGAAGGCGCTCGGCGAGAACTCGATCGTGCTCGACTGCGACGTGCTGCAGGCCGACGGCGGCACCCGGACCGCCGCGATCACCGGGGCCTATGTGGCGCTGCACGACGCGGTGTCCTGGCTGGCCGACCGCAAGTCGCTGGCCGGCAAGGTGGAGAAGGTGCTGCACACCTCGATCCAGGCGGTCAGCGTCGGCATCATCGACGGCGAGGCCCGGCTGGACCTGATGTACGACGAGGACGTCTCCGCCGAGGTCGACATGAACGTGGTGTGCACCGGCGCCGGCGACTTCGTCGAGGTGCAGGGCACCGGTGAGAACGGCGTTTTCCGGAGGGCACAGTTGGACGCGATGCTCGACCTCGGGGTGCTCGGGTGCGCCGAGCTGGCCGCCGCACAGCAGAAGGCCCTGGCCGCGTGAGCGCCCGGCTGCTCCTCGCCACCGGGAACCAGAAGAAGCTCGCCGAGCTGCAGCGCATCCTGGACGCCGCGCTCGGCCTGCAGCAGATTGAGCTGATCGGCCTCGGTGATTTCCCCGACTACCCGGACGTGCCCGAGACCGGCCTGACGTTCGGTGAGAACGCGCTGATCAAGGCCCGGGAGGGCGCGAAGCGCACCGGGCTGCCCACGGTGGCCGACGACTCCGGCATCGCGGTGAACGCGCTGAACGGCATGCCCGGTGTGTTCAGTGCGCGCTGGTCCGGCAAGCACGGCGACGACCAGGCCAATCTGGACCTGCTGCTCGCCCAGATCAGCGACGTCTCCGACGCCCAGCGCGGCGGCGCGTTCGTCTGCGCGGCCGCCCTGGTCCTGCCGAACGGCCGCGAGCACCTGGTCGAGGGCCGCCAGACCGGCCGGCTGCTGCGCAGCCGGCGCGGCGAGGGCGGCTTCGGTTACGACCCGATCTTCGTCGGCGACGGCCAGGATCGGACCAACGCCGAGCTGAGCCCGGCCGAGAAGGACGCGATCAGCCACCGGGGCAAGGCGTTCCGCGAGCTTGCCAAGGTCATCGCCAAGGAACTGCCCCGCTGACGCGCTAGCCGAGCGGGCCGACGGCTGCTTCGATGTCGGCCCGCAGCGCCGGGCCGGCGATCACCGCGCGGGCCTGCTCCAGCACCGGGGCCAGGAACAGATCCGGTCCCGGTGTCCCGGCGAACGGCTCGACCGCGGCCACCGCGGCGCGTCCCGCCGGGGACGGGGTGAGCGGCGAACGCAGCTGCACGCCGCGGACCGCCGACAGCAGCTCGACCGCGAGCAGGCTGGTCAGGTTGTCCAGCACGGTGCGCAGCTTCTTGGCCGCCGCCCAGCCCATCGACACGTGGTCCTCCTGCATGCCGCTGGTGGGCAGCGAGTCCACCGAGGCCGGTGAGGCGAGCCGCCGGTTCTCCGCGACGATGCCGGCCGCCGTGTACTGGGCGATCATCAGGCCCGAGTTGACCCCGGCGTCCGGGGAGAGGAACGGCGGCAGGTCCCGGGACCGGGTGACGTCGAGCAGCCGGTCCACCCGGCGTTCGGCGATCGCGCCCACCTCGGCGGCGGCGATGGCCAGGTAGTCGGCGACGAAGCCGAGCGGCGCGCCGTGGAAGTTGCCGGTCGACTCGACCCGCCCGTCGGTGAGCACCACCGGGTTGTCGACCACCGAGACCAGCTCGCGGGAGCAGACCAGCTCGACGAAGCCGAGGGTGTCGCGGGCCGCGCCGGCCACCTGCGGTGCGCAGCGCATCGAGTACGCGTCCTGCACCGCGTGCGCCAGGTCGTCCCGGTGCGAATCCATGATCGCCGAGTTCTGCAGCAGCCGGTGGATGTTCGCGGCCGACGCGGCCTGCCCCGGATGCGGGCGGATGCTGTGCAGCTCCGGCAGGAACGGCCGCTCCGAGCCGAGCATCGCCTCGATCGCCAGCGCCGCGGTCACGTCGGCCATCGCGAACAGGTGTGCCGCGTCCGAGATCGCCAGCAGCAGCATGCCGAGCATCCCGTCGGTGCCGTTGATCAGCGCCAGGCCCTCCTTGGCGGCCAGCTCCAGCGGCCGCAGCCCGGCACTGTGCAACGCCTCGGCGGCGGACATCCGGGCGCCGTCCTTGCCCAGCACCCAGCCCTCGCCGAGCAGCACCATCGCGCAGTGGGCGAGCGGGGCCAGGTCACCGGAGGCGCCCAGCGAGCCGTGCTCCGGAACCCACGGGGTGATCTCGTGGTTGAGCAGGTCGACCAGGCCCTGGGCGAGCACCGGGCGGACCCCGGAGCGGCCCATCGCCAGCGACCGCACGCGCAGCAGCATCATGGCCCTGACCACCTCGCGCGGCATCGGCGCGCCGATGCCGGCGGCGTGCGAGCGGATCAGCGCGTGCTGCAGCTCGGCGCGCCGCTGCGGGGCGATCGAGGTGTTGGCGAGCGCGCCGAAACCGGTCGAGACCCCGTAGACCGGGCGGCCGGAGGTCTCGATGTCGTCGACGATGGCGCGGCTGGCCGCCATCGCCTCGACGGCGGCGGGGGAGAGTTCGACATGGGCGTCGCCGCGGGCGACGGCGAGCACGTCGGCGGCGGAAACGCCGGTGGGCTGAACTATGACGGTCATCGCGGTGCTCCGTGCTGCAGGACGTGGCGGATCAGGGGGACACCCGGCCGGTAGGCCAGGTGCAGGTGGGAGGGCGCGTCGAGCACGATCAGGTCGGCTCGGGCGCCGGGCGAGATCCGGCCGAGGTCGGTGCGGCGCAGGGCGGCAGCGCCACCCGCGGTGGCCGCGTGCACGGCCTCGGTCGGGGTCAGGCCCATTTCTCGTACGGCCAGCGCGATGCAGAACGGCATCGAGGAGGTGTACGACGAACCGGGGTTGCAGTCGGTCGCCAGCGCCACGGTGGCGCCCGCGTCCAGCAGCCGGCGGGCGTCCGGATAGGGCGACCGGGTGGAGAACTCGGCTCCCGGCAGCAGCGTGGCGACGGTGTCCGAGCCGGCGAGCGCGTCCACGTCGGCGTCGTCCAGGTGGGTGCAGTGATCGGCGCTGGCCGCCCCGAGCTCGACGGCCAGCCGCACCCCCGGGCCCGGGCCCAGCTGGTTGGCGTGCAGCCGCAGACCCAGGCCGCGCTTCGCGCCGGCCGTCAGGATCGCGCGGGCCTGGTCACCGTCGAACGCGCCACGTTCGCAGAAGACGTCGACCCATTTCGCGTACGGGGCCGCGGCGTCCAGCATCTCGCCCTGGACCAGGTCGACGTAGTCGTCGGGGCGGTCCGCGTACTCGGCCGGGACGACGTGCGCGCCCAGGAAGGTGGTCTCTGTGGACAATTCGGCGGCCACCCGCAGGGATCGGACCTCGTCGGGGACGCTCAGCCCGTACCCCGATTTGATCTCGATCGTGGTGGTGCCCTGCCGCAGCGCCTCGCTGACCAGGCGCCGTGCGTTGCCGCGCAGCTCGTCGTCGCTCGCGGAGCGGGTGGCGGCGACCGTGGTGCGGATGCCGCCACCGGTGTAGGGCTGCCCGGCCATCCGCGCGCTGAACTCGGCCGCCCGGTCTCCGGCGAAGACCAGGTGGGCGTGGCTGTCGACGAAGCCGGGCAGCACCGCCGCGCCGTCGGCGTCGAGCCGCAGGTCGGCCGCGGGTGCCTGGGTGGCGGGGCCGACCCAGGCGATCCGGTCGCCGTCGACGACGACCGCGGCGTCGTGCCGGATGCCGTGGTCCGGGTCGTTGGTGAGCAGCTCACCGATGTTCGTGACGATCAGGCTCACGCTGTGCCTGCCTTCGGCGTGCGCTCCCGGCCCTCGCCTGCGAGGCCGTTGTTCGGTGCGGCTGAGTGCCGCTCGGTGCAGTCGCTCACGCCACTACCTCCATGATCG
This sequence comes from Actinoplanes sp. NPDC024001, assembly GCF_040638955.1. Lineage (NCBI taxonomy): Bacteria > Bacillati > Actinomycetota > Actinomycetes > Micromonosporales > Micromonosporaceae > Actinoplanes > Actinoplanes sp. NPDC024001. The sequence continues at coordinate 6,974 of NZ_JBEZZB010000145.1, read as the reverse complement.
CCGCCCGCAGCTCGGCCGGCACGTCCATCGAGCGGTGCCGTCCCTCGGTGACCACGTGCCGGCCGTCCACGATCACGTCGGTGACGTCGGCGGCGGTGGCCGCGAAGACCAGCCCGCCCGGATCGGTCCCGGCGGTCCGGGCGGTGTCGAGCGAGACCGCCACCAGGTCGGCCCGCCCGCCCACGGCGATCTCGCCGGCGTCGGGCCAGCCCAGTGAGGCGTGCCCGGCGGTGGTGGCCGCGGTGATCAGCTCGGCGGCGCCGAAGTGGCCGCGCTGCCGGGTGGCGAGGCGCTCGTCCATCTCCAGGCCGCGTGCCTCCTCGAAGGGATCGATCACGGCGTGGCTGTCGCTGCCCAGGGTGAGCACGGCGCCCGCGTCGGCCAGCGCCCGCGCCGGGCCGATGCCGTCGGCCAGATCCCGCTCGGTGGTCGGGCAGAAGCAGACGAACTGCTCGTCCAGCATCCTCGTGTCGGCGGCCGACAGGTGGGTGGCGTGCACCGCGGTGGTCATCGGCTGCCAGACGCCCAGGCGATCGAGCAGTTCGGTGGGGGAGCAGCCGTGTACGGCCTGGCACGCCTCGTTCTCGGCCGGCTGCTCGGAGAGGTGCACGTGCACCGGCAGCCCGTCGGTGCGCTGGGCGAAAGTGGCCATGCCGTCGACCGGGGCGGCCCGCACCGAGTGCAGCGCCGCGCCGATCCGCACGCCGTCCCCGCCGCGCAGCTGCTCGAAGCGGGACCACCAGCCGTCGTAGTCGCCGTCGCCGAAGCGCTCCTGCACGCCCTCCAGCGGCTTGCCGTCCACTCCGGCGGTCAGGTAGACCGCGTCCAGCAGGGTGATCCTGATGCCGGCCTCGCGGGCCGCCTCGATCAGCGCGTGGCCCATCGCGTTCGGGTCGGCGTACCGGGTGCCGTCCGGCCCGTGGTGCAGGTAGTGGAACTCGCCGACGCTGGTGATCCCGGCCAGGGCCATCTCGCCGTAGACCGCCCGGGCGAGCGCGCGGTAGCTGTCCGGGTCGAGCCGCCCGGCGACCTGGTACATCAGCTCGCGCCAGGTCCAGAAGCTGCCCCGGCCGGCATGGGTGCGGCCGCGCAGCGCCCGGTGGAAGGCGTGCGAGTGCGCGTTGGCGAAGCCGGGCAGCACGAGCCCGCGCAGCCGGGTGCCCTCGGGGCGGGCGCCGGGCGTGACAGCGGTGAACCGGTCACCGGTCACCTCGATCAGCACGTCGCGCTCGACCCGGCCGCCGACCCACGCCTGCTCCGCGAAATACCTCACGTCAGGTCCTCCAGCACCGTGGCGAGCGCCTCGATACCGGCCTCGCAGTCGGCGTCGGTGGCGTGCTCGGCGGGGGAGTGCGACACCCCGGTCGGGTTGCGGACGAAGAGCATCGCGGTCGGCACGTGCGCGGAGAGCACCCCGGCGTCGTGCCCGGCCCCGGTCGGCAGAATCGGCGCACCCTGCAGTTTTCCGGCCAGCCGCTGGGCCAGGCCCTCGTCGAAGGCGACCTCGCCGGTCACCGACTCGGGGGTCACGGTCAGCTCGGTGCCGTCCCGGCCGGCCCGCTCGGTCGCCTTCTTCACCACCGCGTCGACCAGCCGGTCCAGGGTGGCGGTGTCGGCGGCGCGGGCGTCCAGCCAGCCGCGCACCAGCGACGGGATGGCGTTGGTGGCGTTCGGCTCGGCCTGCACCCGGCCCACGGTCGCGTGCGCCCCGGCGAGCCGGGCCTCCTTGTTCGCGGCCAGCACGGTGAAGGCGAAGGTCAGCATCGGGTCGCGGCGGTCGGTCATCCGGGTGGTGCCGGCGTGGTCGCCGACCCCGGCGAAGTCCATCCGCCACCGGCCGTGCGGCCAGATCGCGCTCGCCACCCCGACCGGCACCGCCAGCGCCCGGCCCTGCTCGATGTGCAATTCGATCACCGCGGCCAGCTGTCCGATTTCCGGTAGCGCGCCGGCCGGGCGGCGGCCCAGCGCGGCGCCGAAGGTGATCCCGTCGTGATCGGTCAGCGCGGCTGCCCGGTCCGGGTCGATCGCGCCGGTCAGCAGCCGGGAGCCGAGACACGGCACGCCGAACCGGCCGCCCTCCTCCTCGGCGAAGGCGGCAATCGCGATCTTGCGGTCCGGGTCGAGCCGGTCGGCCGCCAGGAACGCGCTCACGATGCCCAACGGACCGTCGTAACCGCCGCCGTGCGGCACCGAGTCGAAGTGCGAGCCGGTCAGCACCGTGCCCGGTGCCCACGGTTCGCCCCGCCACGCGAAGAGGTTCCCGTTGCCGTCCTCAGTGACCGTCATGTCCCTTCGCGCGGCCTGAGCGCGGAACCAGTCGCGCAGCGTCAGCTCCGGCGTGGTCAGCGCATACCGGAGGTAACCGCCGCTCTCGGCCCGGCCGATCGGCGCGATCTCGGCCCACAGTTTCGCGAACTCACTCATGCCGCATCGGACTCTGCTTGTTCATAGGAACGTGCACGTCGGCCGCCGACTGCGACTCGTAGCCCGCGTCCACGTGCCGCAGCACACCCATCGCCGGGTCGTTGGTGAGCACCCGCTCGATCTTCTGCCCGGCCAGCTCGGTGCCGTCCGCGACGCAGACCTGCCCGGCGTGGATGCTGCGGCCGATGCCCACCCCGCCGCCGTGGTGGATCGACACCCAGCTCGCCCCGGACGCCGTGTTGACCAACGCGTTCAGCAGCGGCCAGTCGGCGATCGCGTCGGAGCCGTCGAGCATCGCCTCGGTCTCCCGGTAGGGCGAGGCCACCGACCCGGAGTCCAGGTGGTCCCGGCCGATGACGATCGGCGCGCTGAGCTCGCCCCGCGCGACCATGTCGTTGAACCGGACCCCGGCCCTGTCCCGCTCGCCGTAACCCAGCCAGCAGATCCGTGCCGGCAGCCCCTGGAAGGCGACCTTCTCCCCGGCCATCCGGATCCACCGGGCCAGCGGCTCGTTGTCCGGGAACAGGTCCAGGATCGCCCGGTCGGTGGCGGCGATGTCGGCCGAGTCGCCGGAGAGCGCCGCCCACCGGAACGGCCCCTTGCCCTCGGCGAACAGCGGCCGGATGTAGGCGGGCACGAACCCGGGGAAGTCGAAGGCCCGCTCGTAACCGGCCAGTTTCGCCTCGCCGCGGATCGAGTTGCCGTAGTCGAACACCTCGGCGCCGCCGTCCTGGAACCCGACCATCGCGGCGACCTGCTTGGCCATGCTGGCCCGGGACCGGTCGGTGAACTCGTCCGGCTTGGTCCGGGCGTACTCCGCCGCGTCGTCCAGCTCGACCCCGACCGGCAGGTAGCTCAGCGGGTCGTGGGCGCTGGTCTGGTCGGTCACGATGTCGATCTCGACGCCCTTGACCAGCAGCTCGGGGAAGACCACGGCGGCGTTGCCGACGACGCCGACGCTGAGCGGGCGGCGCTCGCGCTTGGCCTGCAGCGCCATCTCCACGGCCCGGTCCAGGTCGTCGGCGATCACGTCCAGGTAGCGGGTGTCGACGCGGCGCTGCAGCCGGGTGCGGTCGACGTCGACGATCAGGCAGACGCCGCCGTTCATGGTCACCGCAAGGGGCTGGGCGCCGCCCATCCCGCCGCAGCCGCCGGTCAGCGTCAGCGTGCCGGCCAGGTCGCCGTTGAACCGCTTGGCGGCCACCGCGGCGAACGTCTCGTAGGTGCCCTGCAGGATGCCCTGGGTGCCGATGTAGATCCACGAACCGGCGGTCATCTGTCCGTACATGGTCAGGCCGAGCTGCTCCAGGCGGCGGAACTCCGGCCAGGTGGCCCAGTCGCCGACCAGGTTCGAGTTGGCGATCAGCACGCGCGGCGCCCACTCGTGGGTGCGCAGCACACCGACCGGCTTGCCGGACTGCACCAGCAGCGTCTCGTCGCCCCGGAGCGTGTCCAGCTCGCGGACGATCGCGTGGAAGGACGGCCAGTCCCGGGCGGCCCGGCCGGTCCCGCCGTAGACCACCAGATCCTGCGGCCTTTCGGCCACATCGGGGTCCAGGTTGTTCATCAGCATGCGCTTGGCGGCCTCCTGCGGCCAGCCCACAGCGGTGTACGCCGTACCGCGCGGCGCCCTGATCTCCGACATCGTCGTCTCCTCTTCCTACGCCAGGAATGTGTGCCGGCGAGCCGCCGTCGCCTCGAACTCCTCCAGACGGCGCTGCACCGGCTCCGGCGCCGTGTCACACATCGCCTGCAGCAGCACCATGGCCATCGCCATCGGGCCGGTGTGCAGGTCGAACACCAGCTGGGTGCCGACCGCGGCGGGCAGCACCACATCGGCCGACTCGGCGACCGGGCTCACCACGGAGTCGGTGATCGCGACCACCGCGAGACCCGACGCCTTGGCCTCCCGGACGGCGTCGACCGCCTCGCGCGGATAACGCGGTAACACGAAGGCCAGCATGGCACCGGCACCGGCCGCGCGGGCCTGATCGAGCCGGTCCAGCAGGCCGGTGCCCCCGCTGTCGAGCACCCGCACGTCCGGGAAGACCTTCGCCGCGAAATAGCCGAAATACGCCGCCAGGGGCGCGGCGGCCCGCAGGCCCAGCACCGGCAGCGGGCGGTCGGTGGTGAGCAGCCGGGCGGCGGTGCGCACGTCGTCGAGGTCGTGCAGCTGCTCGCTGAGGCGCTGCAGGTGCCCGGTCTCGGCGTGCACCGCGCGCTGCATCGCGTTCTGCCCGGCCGGCTCGCTCGGCCCGGTCGCGGTCAGCGCGCGCAGCTCCCGCCGCAGCGCCGGATAGCCGGAGTAGCCCAGCGCCATCGCGAACCGGGTCACCGACGGCTGGCTCACCCCGGCCAGGTCGGCCACCTCGGCGGCGGAGAGGTAGGCCGCCTTCTCGGCGTGCTCCACCAGGCTGTGCGCGATCCGCCGCTGGGTGGGGGTCAGGCGTGCGCCCTGGAACAGGTCGAGAACCCGCCCACCCGGCCTGACAGCTTCGTCATTCACATTCGCAGCTTATGCATGAAAACTTTCACGCGCCAGGGGTTCGCCGTGCCCAACGAGCTGCGACCTTTTATTTTAGTCGGCCGATTTCAGGCTTGGTGGCCGATGCTAACGCTAAGTGATTGCTCGGCTTGTAGATGACTCTCGTTCAGGTAGGAGTCCAGCTGGGGATTCGTCTGCCTCCTGGAGGTGGAGCTGATTACCTTGCGTACGTGAAGTTCGACGTCGGCCACATAACTTTGAAGGTCGACGGCACGAACGGGGAAGGACGTTGGGCGCGTCGGAGCGCACGGTTTCTGGATGAGCCCGACCTGTGCTGCGTTGGCTGGACTGCTCTGTGAGCCGTCAGCCTTAGTCAGCGGACTTCGGCCGTGGTTGGCGATGACCTTTATGGAAGGGTGTCAAGATCATCATTCTGTTCTTGATGCGACCTGGCGGGGCCCACCAGCCGAGGGCCTCGGTGCGGCCACAACAGGGCGCTGACAGCTCTCGGCGGGTTCTCGGTGTCGCGTGGCGCCGTGGGCGCGGCGACAGGCATGGGCGTCGGCCGTTGGGCATGGAGTGTTTGTGACGCCACGATCCCGATTAGGCGTGTCGTGCTAGGTAGCTCGCCGATGTGTCCGAACTTTCGGTCCGACCGGTCATGAGGGTGGCGGCTGCGGTCAAGCAACGTACTGCGGTTGCTCGGGTCGGCCGCCCAGATCGAGGAAGATTTGTTCAGCCTGCACTGGCGCACCACACCGACCAAACTGTCGATGGAGGAGGCCCGGCGCAAGGTCGCGGGGCATCTAGTCTCACCGTGCACCGAACAGCAACTGTCACGGATCATCGTGCGGGGCAGCCGTACCCGTGTGGTGGTGGGCACCCCGGCCACTGGCATCAGCCGGGTACGCGACCTGCTCGAGGAAGCCAAGGTGTTCGGGGCGCAGTTCCAGCTGGCCACCCCATCGAGCCCGGCCGCGTACCGGCGGGAACTGCGCGCCGGCCAACCGGGCGGGGTGCACCGGGTCGTCCTCAAGCGACCTCCCCATCGGGGTGAAGATCGAATCGGTGATCGAGACGCTCGACCTGGCGGCACGGATGCAACCGCAAGCGGGGGTCACCCGAACCGTCGTGGTCGCCATCGACGCCAGCGCCCCGGACATCATCGACGCGCTGACCGGATCGACCCCCGCGATCAGTGCTGACGACGTGATGCCGCTGCGGCGCGTGTCCGACACCGGCTTGCGTTCGTGGCTGTCGGACAACGACCTGTCCCGCTGCTTCGACAACGCGGCCAGCCAGTCGAAACTGATGCAGGTCACCGGAGGATGGCTGTCGCTGCTCGACCGTGCGGCGGCCTTGGCGGTCGACCTCGGCCGATCCAAGCGGGTGTGCGACCAGCTCGAGGCTACGCTTTCCGTCGCCTCCGGCGCAGGGAGCTGATCACCGAGACTGGGCTTCGTGCGCACCAGGCTGCGGCGGCATTCGAGACATTGATCGAGTACGCGGACCCGATCACCATTGAAGACCTCACGCAGTTGTGTGATGGCGTCAGCCACGACCCGGCTCGCACCGTAGAGGTCTTGCGCCTCCTGGACGTGCTGACTGCGACCGAGTCTGACGGCCGTTGGATGCCTGAACCGGTACTCGCACGGGCCTGGAGAACCGTCCGCCAGTTGTGACAAGCTGCGGCTGCGGTGCCGGCCCTCTGCCACTGTGCGGCACCGGTGGGGTCCGGCTCCGCAGCCCAGCGGCTCAGAAGGTACGTGCCACGCAGGGGCACCGGCCAGGCGTACGGCGTCACATCCAGACCGCCGCCGCGGACAATGCGCCGGCGATCCGTTGGCTGGGCTGCCGCAGCCCGCTGAAACGCGTTGCCCTGGACGGCTGACGAGATCAGGGCAGCCTGTGTGTACGACGCTGCGGATGTCGGGTCAGGGGGCCGAGCCAACTGCCTTCCCGAGACAACCGATGTGGGCTTGACCCGATTCGACGGACAGGGTCGATGAGTTGATCTTCACGCTACCTTGAGGGCGGGTAGCGGGGCGAGGCTGGTGCCCGTCTC
>NZ_JBEZZB010000144.1:0-27389 GCF_040638955.1 Actinoplanes sp. NPDC024001 | reverse complement strand
CCGGCCGCTGCGGCAGGCGGGCCGGCCACCAGGTCCGCTCGCCGAGTTCCAGGGCGAGCGCCGGCACGAGCAGGCTGCGCACCAGGAAGGTGTCGATCAGCACGCCGGCCGCGACGATCACGGCCATCTGCAGCGACGGGACCAGCGGCAGCAGGCTCAGCGCGGCGAAGGTGGCGGCCAGCACCAGGCCGGCGCTGGTGATGACCCCGCCGGTCACGGTCAGGGCGCGCAGCACGCCGGGGCGGTGCCCGATCCGGCCGGCCTCCTCGCGGGCCCGGGTCATCAGGAAGATGGTGTAGTCGACGCCGAGGGCGACCAGGAAGAGGAACACCTGCAGCGGCAGGGTGATCATCAGGTTCGGGTAGCCGATCGCCGTCAGGATGAACCCGGCGACGCCCAGGGCCGCGCCGAATGACAGCACCACGCTCGCCATCAGCAGCAGCGGCGCGACCAGGGCGCGCAGCAGCAGGATCAGGATGGCGAGGACCACCGCGAGGATCAGCGGGATGACGATCCGGTTGTCCCGGTTGACGGTGTCCTCCAGGTCGATCTGGTAGGCGGTGTCGCCGCCCACCAGGGCGTCGGCGCCCGGCACCGCGTGTACGGCGCTGCGCAGCTCGCGAACCGCGGACATCGCCGCGTCGCTGTCCGGCACGTCGGCCAGGACCGCGTCGATGCGCACCCACCGGCCGTCGGGCGAGGTCTGCGGGGCGGTCACCTCCTCGATACCGGGAATGGCGCGGGCCGCCGCGGCCACCGGTTCGGCGGCGCCGGCCGCGGCCACGATCTCGACCGGGGCGACCACACCGCTCGGGTAGTGCGCGCTGATCATCTTCTGGCCGGTGACCGAGCCGACCTCGGTGGTGAACGACTCCTCGGCCGGCTGCCCCAGCCCGAGGTTGGCGACGCCGGTGCCGAGCAGCGCCAGCAGGGCGAGGCTGGCGATCCAGATCTGGCGCGGGCGGCGGCCGACGAACGCGGCGACCCGGCCCCAGACCCGGTGGTCGCCGGTGGTGTCGTGGGCGGCGGCGCCGGGCGTGTAGCGCGGCACGAACGGCCAGAACACCCAGCGGCCGAAGATCAGCAGTACGGCCGGGAGCAGCGTCGTCATGGCCAGCAGCGCGCAGGCGATGCCGACCGCGCCGATCGGGCCGATCCCCCGGGTCTCCGGCATGTCGGCGGCGAGCAGGCAGAGCAGCCCGGCGATGACCGTGGCGGCGGAGGCCACCAGCGCGCCCAGCGAGCGGCGCAGGGCGACGCCCATGGCCCGGTGCCGGTCGGCGTGCCGGCGCAGCTCCTCGCGGTAGCGGGCCACGATCAGCAGGGCGTAGTCGATGCCGACGCCGAAGACGAGCACGGTCAGGATGTTCTGGCTCTGCAGGTCCACGGCCAGGCCGCCGTGCTTGGCCAGCAGGTAGACGATGGCCGAGGCGAGCTGGCTGGCGATGCCGGCGGTCAGCAGCGGCAGCAGCCACAGCACCGGGCTGCGGTAGGTGATCAGCAGCAGCACGCTGACCGCGACGCCGGTGGCGATCAGCAGCGTGACGTCGAGCCCCTCGAAGGCGTCGAAGACGTCGGTCTCGGCGGCCGCGGAGCCGGTCAGCGCGGTACGCATCCCGCCCGCCCCGTCCGACAGCGTCTCGCGCACGTCGTCGAGCGAGCCGTCCACGGTGAACGAGACGAGGACCGCCTTGCCGTCCGCGCTCGGGAAGGCTTCCGCGACCACGCCGCCCTCGGCGTGCTCCCGGTACGCCTGCCGGTCCGCCTCCACCTGGGCCCGGTCGGCGCCGGTGAGCCCGGTGTCGCGGACGTAGACGGCCACCGCGACCGGCGCGTCCGAGGAGGGGAACGCCTGCGCGGCCCGGGCCTCGGCCCGGCTGACCTCGGCGCTGTCGCTCAGTGAGCCGAGGGTGTCGTTGTTCTGCACGTCGCCGAGCGACAACGCCAGCGGTGTGACGGCGGCCAGCACGGCCAACCAGAGCGCCACCAGTACGTACTTCATCCAGGTCATGCTTCGATCCAACGGCGAGCGGCCGTGGAACTCAGGAGTGCAGGAACCCCACCCTGGTGGTGCTGGCACCACCTTCAGATGCGCAGGTACGCCAGGACCGCCATGACGCGGCGGTTGTCGTCCTCCGACGGCGGCAGGCCGAGCTTGGCGAGGATGCTGTTGATGTGCTTGCTGACGGCCTTCTCGGTGATGAAGATGCGGGCGGCGATGGCCGCGTTCGACCGGCCCTCGGCCATCAGACCGAGCACCTCGTGCTCGCGTGGGGTGAGCCCCTTGAGCGGCTGGTCGGACGCGCGGCGGGCGAGCAGCTGGGCGACCACGTCGGGGTCCATGACGCTGCCGCCGTCGGCGACGCGCTGCACGGCGTCGAGGAACTGCTCGACGTGGGCGACCCGGTCCTTGAGCAGGTATCCGACGCCGCCGGCACGGTCGGAGAGCAGCTCGCGGGCGTAGAGCTGCTCGACGTACTGGGAGAGGACGAGCACCGGCAGGCCGGGGATCCGCGCGCGGGCGGCGACCGCGGCGCGCAGCCCCTCGTCGGTGAAGGTGGGCGGCAGCCGGACGTCGACGATCGCGATGTCCGGCTTGTGTTCCAGCAGGGCCGGCAGCAGCGCCGGCCCGTTGTCGACCGCGGCCACCACCTCGTGGTCGAAGGCGGTGAGCAGCCTGGTCAGTCCGTCGCGGAGGAGGGCGAGATCTTCGGCGATGACAACGCGCACGGCAGCTCCATGGTCACAACGGTCGGCCCGCCCCGAGGGCTGGTGACCGTCATTGTTCCATCGAAGGCCGCCAGCCTTCGCTGCACGCCACGCAGGCCGGAGCCGCCCTCCGGGTCGGCGCCGCCGGCGCCGTCGTCGGTGACCCGGATGCTGAGCAGCCCGTCGTGGTGGCGGATGCCCACCCGGGCCTGCCGGGCGCCGCTGTGCTTGACAATGTTGGCGAGCATCTCCGCGACGCAGAAGTAGGCCGCCGACTCGACCGGCGCGGGCAGCCGCCCGGGGATGTCGACGTCGACCTCGACCGGGACGGCCACGGTCAGCGCGAGCGCCGACACGGCGCCGCCGAGGCCACGTTCGGCCAGCACCGGCGGCAGGATGCCGCGGACCACCTGGCGCAGTTCGCCGAGCGCCTGCCCGCTCGCCTCGCGGGCCTCGGCCAGCAGTTTCTCGGCCGCGTCCGGGTTGCGGTGCAGCAGCGCCTCGGCCAGGCCGATGTTCATGCCGAGCGACACCAGGCGGGCCTGGGCGCCGTCGTGCAGGTCGCGTTCGATCCGGCGCAGCTCGGCGGCCTGCGCGTCGACGGTGTCGGCCCGGCTGGTGGTCAGGGTGGCGACCCGCTGCCGCAGGGCCGACGCGGCGGTCGGGGCGAGCAGCAGCCGGCCGAAGTGGAAGCCGGCGCGCAGCAGGAACGGGCCGGCGACCAGTCCCACGAGCAGCAGGAACAGGCCCTGCGGGACGGTGGACAGCGCGGTCGGCAGGTCGTCGAGCGGCCAGGTGGCGCCGTAGCCGTACCAGTCGAGGACGCCGTAGAGCAGCACCGGGACGAACAGCGCGCCCTCCAGGCCGTAGACCGGCAGGGCGAAGGCCAGGATGCCGAGGACTCCGGAGATGATCGCACCGGGCAGCAGCCAGGCGAAGTCACGCCAGGTGGCCGGGTCGCTCACCACCGCCCGGAAGCGCCGCCACGAGCCGAGCGGCGCGTTCTGCGGGATCGGGTGGTACGGCGTGGCGATGTGCACGCCGGACCACCCGGCCAGCCGTCTTTCCAGCTCCGCTCGCCACCGCACCGCGACGACCACCAGCGGGAGCGCCACGATGCCGATGCCCAGGACCGGGATCAGCGCTGTCGCGGTGACCATGAGCGCGAAGAGCGTGATGTTGGCCGAGAGCGACAGCACCGCGATCAGCAGACCGCGCACCGCGGTCACGGCCCGGTCCTTGAGCACCTGCGAGATGTCTCTGTCCACACCGCTCATTCTTAGAGACGGCGTGCCACCGAGTCAGGGGTGCCAGGACCCCTCAGTGCCGGGCGGCCAGCACCCGGCCGGCCTGGGCGGCGGCCTCGTGGGCGGTCTTGCGCATCAGCTCGGCGGCCTCGGTGAAGGCGTCCAGGGCCGGGTTCACGCCGACCAGGGTGAACTCGCGCTCGATCAGGGTGAGGTCGGCGCCCCACATGTCGGCGACGACGCGGCGCAGGTAGTCGGTGTTGTGGTCCCAGCCCTCGCGAGGGGTGCCGGGGCCGTACGCCCCGCCGCGGGTGGTGAGCACGACGGCCGGCTTGCCGTCGAGCAGGCGCTCGCCCAGCTCGCCGCCGGCGATGGCCAGGTCGATCCAGACCTTGGCGTGCTGGGAGATGCCGTAGTTGTAGAGCGGCAGCGCGAGGATCACCGCGTCCGCGGCACGCAGCTCGCCGGCCAGCTGACCGGCCAGGCTGACGGCGCCGTGGTGGGCGTCGGTGCGCTGCTCGGCAGGCAGGTAACCGGCGTGCACGGCGTGGGCCCACGCGTCGGCGGGCAGCGGCTCGGCGCCCAGGTGACGCCGCACGAACTCGGTGCCGGGACGGGCGGCGGCCCACTCGCTCTCGACCAGGTCGGCGAGCTCGGTGCTCGCGGAACGCGGTCCCTGGATGCTGGCGTCGATACGCAGGACAGCCATGATTCTCCCTGTCAGGCAGCGAACTTGAATGTTCAACACGAGAATGGCACCGTTGTGTTGAATGTTCAAGTGCCAAGGTCGAGTATCGTGCTGTCTCGTGAGCGATCCCACAGACGTCCCCTGGCTGTCCGACGGCGAACGGCACGCGTGGATGGCGCTCACCACCGTGCTGATGAGCCTGCCGCCGGCCATCGACGCGCAGCTCAAGCGGGACGCCGGGATCAACTTCTTCGAGTACCAGATCCTCTCCTCGCTCTCCCACGCGCCGGACCGGTCGGTGCGGATGAGCGCCCTCGCCCACCTGGCCGCCGGCTCGCTCTCCCGGCTCTCGCACGCGGTCAGCCGGCTGGAGCGGCAGGGCTGGGTGGAACGGCGCAACGTGGAGACCCCCCACGAGGCCCGGTGCGTGGTCGCGGTCCTCACCGACGCCGGGATGGCGATGGTCGAGCGGACTGCGCCGGGCCACGTCCGCGAGGCCCGGCGACTGGTCTTCGAGGCGCTCAGTCCGGAGCAGGTGGCTCAGCTCGAGAAGATCAGCCACCAGCTGATCACGGCGGCCGCGCCACACCTGCTCAGTTGTTTGAAGTAAGCAGACCGGCCGGCCGGCGGGCGACCGACAGCACGTCCAGCAGCAGGGCGGCCAGAGCCACCACCGCAAGCAGGGCCAGGCCGAGGGCGTACGACTGGAACTGGCCGTAGATGGTGCCCATCACCAGCGGCGGCACGAAGCCGCCGAGGCCGCCGGCGGCGCCGACGATGCCGGTGACCGCGCCCACCTGGTTGGCCGGGGCGACCTGGGCGACCAGGGCGAAGGTGGCGCCGCTGCCGGCGCCGAGCGCGGCCGCCATGGAGAGGAAGGCGATCGTGCCGAGCGGAGCGAGGCCGGGCGTGAACGCCTGCACCAGCGCGCCGACCGCGACCACGCTCAGCGAGACGGCCAGCACACGGGTGGCCGGGACCTTGTCGGAGAGCCAGCCGCCGACCGGGCGCATGATGACCGCGAGCACCACGAAACCGGCCATCCGGTTGGCGGCGTCGGCCTGGGTCAGGCCGTAGGCGGTCTTCAGGTAGGCGGGCAGGTAGACCGAGAACGCGACGTAGCCGCCGAACGCGACCGCGTAGAGCGCGGACGCCTGCCAGGTGATCCTCAGCCGCAGGGCGGCGCCGAGACGCTGCGCGAGCGGCGCGGTGGGCACCGGCCGATCGGGCGCGTCGCGCATCACGAACCAGGCCACGACGGCGTACGCCGCCAGCACGGCCGCCGTGAGCACGAACGGGGTGGCGGTGCCGCCCGCGTCGACCAGCTTGACGGTGGTGAGCGCGCTGACCGCGGTGCCGCCCATGCCGGCGCCGAAGATGCCGATCGCGAAGCCGCGCCGGTTCGGCGGGAACCAGGCGTTGACGAACGGGACGCCGACGGCGAAGACGGTGCCGCCGATGCCCAGGAAGAAGCCACCGATCAGCAGCGACGCGAGCGCGTCGTGACCGAACAGCCCCAGGTAGAGCACCGGGACGATGGTCACCAGCGAGACCAGCGGGAACATGATCCGCCCGCCGAACCTGTCGGCCAGCGCCCCGACCGGGATCCGGCCGACCGAGCCGACCACCACCGGCACCGCCACGAGCAGCGCCTGCTGGAACGAGGTCAGGTCGAGCGCGGCCTGGAACTTCGCCGCGAGCGGGCTGAGCAGCGCCCACGCCCAGAAGTTGACTGCGAACCCGATGGTGGCGAGGGCCAGCATGAGGTTCGCGCGGCGAGGTGTCGCCGGGGATGTGCTCATCAGATTCTCCGCTGAGACAAGTCGAGGCCAGGTCGTCAGGACTCACGGTCCCGGAATGGCTGCTCACCAGGTAGGGACTTTGTACCCGCCCCGAGGGCCCGCATGCCGGCGGTCGGGACTTTCGGCCTGTTTTCCTGGGTTCTTCGGCACCAAAACCGCCATTCGAGTTGCGTGGTCCACGAGCCCGTACAAATGTGAGATCGAGGTCACCTACTTCGGGAGCGGGCTCGATGGCCAACGGAGCCGAGCAAGCGTTACTGCAGGTCGGAGGGCTGGTACGCCGGGCGAAGGTGTCCCCGGACGGCCGGGCCCTCTACCAGATCGGCGGCCGGGAGGCGGACGCCTTCTATCGCGACCGGTGGTCCTACGACAAGGTGGTGCGCTCGACCCACGGCGTCAACTGCACCGGGTCGTGCTCGTGGAAGGTCTACGTCCGCGACGGCATCATCACCTGGGAACAGCAGCAGACCGACTACCCCACCGCCGGCCCCGACCGGCCGGAGTACGAGCCGCGCGGCTGTCCCCGGGGCGCGGCGTTCTCCTGGTACACCTACTCCCCCACGCGCGTGCGGTATCCGTACGCTCGCGGGGTCCTGCTGGAGATGTTCCGTGAGGCGCGGCAGCGGCTCGGGGACCCGGTGGCCGCGTGGGCCGACATCCAGAACGACCCGCAGCGGCGCCGCGCCTACCAGCAGGCCCGCGGCAAGGGCGGCCTGGTGCGGGTGAACTGGGACGAGGCCCTCGAGATGGTGGCCGCCGCCCACGTGCACGCGATCAAGGAGTACGGGCCGGACCGGGTCGCCGGGTTCTCCCCGATCCCCGCCATGTCGATGGTGTCGCACGCGGTCGGCGCCCGCTTCATGAGCCTGATCGGCGGCTCGATGCTGTCGTTCTACGACTGGTACGCGGACCTGCCGGTAGCCTCCCCGCAGGTGTTCGGCGACCAGACCGACGTGCCCGAGTCCGGCGACTGGTGGGACGCGTCCTACCTGCTGATGTGGGGCTCCAACGTGCCGGTGACGCGGACCCCGGACGCGCACTGGATGGCCGAGGCCCGCTATCGCGGCCAGAAGGTCGTCGTGGTGAGCCCGGACTTCGCCGACAACGTGAAGTTCGCCGACGAGTGGATGCCGGCGCAGCCCGGCACCGACGGCGCCCTCGCCATGGCGATGGGCCACGTGATCCTCAAGGAGTTCTTCGTCGACCGGCGCACCCCGCGCTTCGTCGACTACGTGCGCCGGTACACCGACCTGCCCTTCCTGATCACCCTGGAACCGGGCGCGGACGGGGCGTACCGGCCGGGCAAGTTCCTCACCGACGCCGACCTGGGCGGGCAGTCGCCGTTCAAGACGGTGCTGTGGGACTCGGTCACCGGCGCACCGGCGGTGCCCCACGGCAGCCTCGGGCACCGCTTCGGCGAGCCCGGCGAGTGGAACCTCGACCTCGGCGCGGTGGAGCCGGCCCTGACCTGCCTGGAGACCGGAGAGTCGGTGGAGGTGGAGCTGCCGCGCTTCGACTCCGACACCCCGGGTGTGCTGCGCCGCGGGGTGCCCACCCGTACCGTCGCCGGCAAGCTGGTGACCAGCGTCTTCGACCTGCTGCTCGCGCAGTACGGGGTGGCCCGGCCGGGGCTGCCCGGGCAGTGGCCGGCCGGCTACGACGACGCGGCGACGCCCTACACCCCGGCCTGGCAGGAGCCGATCACCGGGGTTCCGGCGGCGCAGGTGGCCCGGGTGGCCCGCGAGTTCGCCGACAACGCCGAACGCTCCGGCGGACGGTCGATGATCCTGCTCGGCGCGGGCGTCAACCAGTGGTTCCACGGCGACGCGACGTACCGGGGCATCCTGGCGCTGGTCACCCTGACCGGCTGCCAGGGGGTGAACGGCGGCGGCTGGGCGCACTACGTGGGCCAGGAGAAGTGCCGGCCGGTCACCGGCTGGCAGCAGCTGGCGTTCGCGCTGGACTGGGTCCGCCCGCCGCGGCAGATGATCAGCACGGCGTACTGGTACACGCACACCGACCAGTGGCGCTACGACACCTACTCCGCCGACACCGTGTCGTCGCCGACCGGCAGCGGCCTGTTCGCGGGCAAGCACACCATGGACCTGCTGGCCCAGTCGGCGCGGCTCGGCTGGATGCCGTCGATGCCGACCTTCGACCGCAACCCGCTCGATCTGGCCGACGAGGCCGGCGACGACCCGGGTTCCTACGTCGCGCAGGCGCTGCACTCCGGTTCCCTGAAGTTCGCGGCCACCGACCCGGACGCGGAGCCGAACTGGCCCCGGGTGTTCACCGTGTGGCGGGCCAACATCCTGGGCTCGTCGGCCAAGGGCAACGAGTACTTCCTGAAGCACCTGCTCGGCACCGGCTCGAACCTGCGCGCAGGCGAGGCGGGACCCGAGCACCGGCCGCGGGACGTGCGGTGGACCGAGCAGGCCCCGGAGGGCAAGCTCGACATGCTGGTCAGCCTGGACTTCCGGATGACCTCCACGACGCTGCTCTCCGACGTGGTGCTGCCCGCCGCCACCTGGTACGAGAAGCACGACCTGAACACCACGGACATGCACCCGTTCATCCACGCGTTCACCCCGGCGATCAACCCACCCTGGCAGACCCGGACCGACTTCGACATCTTCCACGGCCTGGCCCGGCACTTCTCCGCGCTCGCCAAGACCCACCTCGGGGTACGCAGGGATCTGGTGGCCGCGCCGCTGCTGCACGACACGCCGGACGCGATGGCCACCCCGTACGGGCGGGTCCACGACTGGCAGGCCACCGGTGAGGTGCCGGTGCCCGGCAAGACCATGCCGAAGATCGTGGTGGTGGAGCGGGACTACGGCGCGGTCGCCGACAAACTCGCCGCGCTCGGCCCGCTGCTCGACAAACTCGGCACCGCCACCAAGGGCGTCGCCGTCGACGTCAAACCGGAGATCGACTACCTGCGGCGCAAGAACGGCGTGGTGCTGGGCGACCGGCCCTCGCTGGCGACGGACATCCACGCGTGCGAGGCGATCCTCGCCCTCTCCGGCACCACCAACGGCCGGGTCGCCACCGAGGGCTTCCACGACGTGGAGAAACGCACCGGGGTGAAGCTGGCCGACCTGTCCGCCGAGCACGAGGGCAAACAGATCACCTTCGCCGACTGCCAGGCCCGGCCGGTGCCGGTGATCACCAGCCCGGAGTGGTCCGGCAGCGAGACCGGCGGGCGCCGCTACTCACCGTTCACCATCAACGTCGAACGCCTCAAACCGTGGCACACGCTGACCGGCCGGCAGCACTTCTTCGTCGACCACGACTGGATGCACGAGGCCGGCGAGGCGCTGCCGATCTTCCGGCCGCCGCTCAACATGCACCGGCTGTTCGGTGAGCCCCAGCTGGGCCGCAACGGGGAACTCGAGATCACCGTGCGGTACCTGACACCGCACTCGAAGTGGTCCATCCACTCCGAGTACCAGGACAACCTGATCATGCTGACCCTCTCCCGCGGCGGCCCGACGATGTGGATGAGCGAGGCCGACGCGGCGAAGATCAAGGTCCGCGACAACGACTGGATCGAGGCGGTCAACCGCAACGGCGTCGTGGTCTGCCGGGCCATCGTGACGCACAAGATGCCCGAGGGAACGGTGTACTTCTACCACGCCCAGGAACGCGTCATCGACGTGCCGAAAGCCGAGATCAACGGGCGGCGCGGCGGCATCCACAACTCGCTGACCCGGCTGCTGGTCAAACCCACCCACATCATCGGTGGCTACGCCCAGCTGTCGTTCGCCTTCAACTACCTCGGCCCGACCGGCAACCAGCGCGACGAGGTCACCGTCATTCGCCGGCGCTCGCAGGAGGTGGAGTACTGATGCGCGTGATGGCCCAGACCGCGATGGTCATGAACCTCGACAAGTGCATCGGCTGCCACACCTGCTCGGTCACCTGCAAGCAGGCGTGGACCAACCGCTCCGGCGTCGAGTACGTGTGGTTCAACAACGTCGAGTCCCGGCCCGGCCAGGGCTACCCGCGCACCTACCAGGACCAGGACCGGTGGCAGGGCGGCTGGGTGCGGACCCGGACCGGGCGGCTCAAGCCGCGCGCCGGCGGCCGGATCAAGAAACTGTTCGGCATCTTCGCCAACCCGAAACTGCCGGCCATGCGGGACTACTACGAGCCGTGGACCTACGACTACGAGCACCTGCTGACCGCGCCGGCCGGCGAGGACCTGCCGGTGGCGCGGCCGAAGTCGCTGCTCACCGGCGAGGACACCAAGGTGACCTGGTCGGCCAACTGGGACGACTCCCTCGGCGGCGGCAACGAGATCGCCGCCGGCGATCCGGTGCTCCAGCAGGTCAGCGATCAGGTACGCCAGGAGTACGAGAAGGCGTTCCTGTTCTTCCTGCCCCGCATCTGCGAACACTGCCTCAACCCGTCCTGCGCCGCGTCCTGCCCGTCCGGCGCCATCTACAAGCGCGCCGAGGACGGCATCGTGCTGGTCGACCAGGACCGGTGCCGCGGGTGGCGGATGTGCGTGACCGGCTGCCCGTACAAGAAGGTGTATTTCAACCACCGCACCGGCAAGGCCGAGAAGTGCACCTTCTGCTTCCCCCGCATCGAGATCGGCCAGCCCACCATCTGCTCGGAGACCTGCGTCGGCCGCCTGCGCTACATCGGCCTCATGCTCTACGACGCGGACGCCGTCGCCAAGGCCGCCGCCGTCAAGGACGAACACGATCTGTACGAGGCGCAGCGCTCGGTCTTCCTCGACCCGAACGACCCCGCCGTGGCCCGGGCCGCGCTGGCCGCCGGCATCCCCGAGGACTGGATCGACGCGGCCCGCCGCTCCCCGATCTGGGACCTGATCATGAAGTACGAGGTGGCGCTGCCGCTGCACCCGGAGTACCGGACCATGCCGATGGTCTGGTACATCCCGCCGCTGTCCCCGGTGGTGGACGTGCTGCGCGACACCGGGCACGACGGCGAGGACCCGCACAACCTGTTCGGCGCCGTCGACGCGCTGCGGATCCCGGTCGACTATCTGGCCGGGCTGTTCACCGCCGGCGACCCCGCCCCGGTCCGGGACGTCCTGAACCGACTCGCCGCGATGCGCGCCTACCAGCGGCGGATCAACCTCGGCGAGAAACCCGACGACTCGATCCCGGCCGCGGTCGGGATGACACCGGACGAGATGAACGACATGTACCGCCTGCTCGCCATCGCCAAGTACGAGCAGCGCTACGTCATCCCGGCCGCGCACGCCGAGGACGCCCACCGCCTCGAACAGCTCGGCACCGAGTGCTCCCTGGAGTACGACGGCGGCCCCGGCATGTACCAGACCGGCCCGTTCGGTGAGGCGTCCGGCACCCCGGTCCCGGTGCAGGTGGAGACCTTCCACATGCTGCGCGACCGGCAGACCGCCGACGAGCCCCGCCGGCTCAACCTGCTCAACTGGGACGGCAAGGGCCGCCCGGAGGGCATGTTCCCGCCGCCCAAGGACGAGTCGTGAACGCCGCGGTCGCCGCGCGGGCCGCGTCGCTGCTGCTGCGTTACCCCGACGACGGGGTCCTCGCCGCGCTGCCGCTGATCGCCGACGCCCTGCCCGCCATGCCGTCCGGGGCGGCGCGGCAGCTGGCCCCGCTGGCCGGTCACCGGGCCGCGACCGACCCGGCGCGGCTGCGCGCCGAGTACGTGGAGCTGTTCGACTTCCGCCGCCGCTGCTGCCTGCACCTGACCTACTACACCTGCGGCGACACCCGCAAACGCGGCGAGGCCCTGGCCGGCTTCGCGGCCGCGTTCAAAACCGCCGGGTACGAGGTGGTGGACGGCGAACTGCCCGACTACCTGCCCGCCGTGCTCGATCTGGCAGCGGCCGACGACGCCGGATGGCGGCTGCTGCGCGACAACCGGGTCGGCCTCGACCTGCTGAGTCAATCCCTGGAGCGGGACCGGTCGGTCTACCGGCACGCGGTCGAGGCGATCCGCGCGCTGCTGCCCGCCCCGAGCACCGGGGACCTCACCGCCGCCGCCCACCTGGCCCAAACCGGTCCGCCGGCCGAGCAGGTGGGCCTGCAACCGTTCGGGAGCAACCGGTGAACGAATTCCTCTGGGTGATCTACCCGTACCTGTCGATCGTGGTGCTGATCGGCGGCACGATCTGGCGGCACCGCTACGACAAGTTCGGCTGGACCACCCGCTCCTCGCAGCTCTACGAGTCGGCGATCCTGCGGTGGGGCAGCCCGCTGTTCCACTTCGGGGTGCTGATGGTGCTGGTCGGGCACGTCATCGGCCTGCTCATCCCGAAGTCGTGGACCGAGGCGGTGGGGATCAGCGAGCACGCGTACCACCTGATGGCCGTGTTCGTGGGCACCGTGGCCGGGCTGTGCACGCTGATCGGCATGGCGATCCTGATCGCCCGCCGCCGGCTCACCGGGCCGGTCTTCGCCGCCACCACGAAGAACGACAAGGCCATGTACCTGGTCCTGGCCGCGGTCATCGTGCTCGGGCTGTGGGCCACGGTGCGGGCGAACATCGCCGGCGGCGGCTACGACTACCGGGAGACGGTGTCGCCGTGGCTGCGGTCGCTGTTCTACTTCCAGCCGGACGCGGCGCTGATGGCCGCCGTCCCGGCCTCGTTCAAGATCCACATCATCGCGGCCTTCGCGCTGTTCGCGTTCTGGCCGTTCACCCGGCTCGTCCACGCGTTCAGCGCCCCGGTCGGCTATCTGACCAGGCCGTACGTCGTCTACCGCTCCCGTGACCCCCGACCCGGCCTGCGCCCGGCGCGCCCCGGCTGGGAACGCCCCCCGATGACCTGAAAGGCCCTCCCGTGCAGAAGACCTCCCTCGCCGACCTGGCCGAACAGCACCTGGCAGCGGCACGGACCGCGTCCGGCGGGCGCAGCGCGCACACCGTCGTCGGTGGCCACGCCGCGACGCTGCGGCAGACGCTCATCGCGCTGGCCGGTGGGCAGCGCCTCGACGAGCACGAGAGCCCGGGCGAGGCGACCCTGCACGTCCTGCGCGGCCGGGTGCGGCTGGTGGCGGGCGAGGACAGCGCCGACGCGTCCACCGGCGAGTTGCTGGTGATCCCGGACGCCCGGCACCGGCTCGACGCCGTCCAGGACAGTGTCGTGCTGCTGACCGTCGCGGTCGGTTCGGCGCCTGTGCCGGATTGAGCCCGCCGTGGACAATGAAGGGCATGGATGAGGAGCAGAAGGGTCGAGGACCGGTCACGTCCGGCGCTACACCCGACCCCTCGCCGCCCGGAACTCCACCGCCCGAGCCACTGTGGCGAGAGAAGCGCTCGACCTTCTGGGACCCCGAGGACTACGGGGTTTCCCCTCCCCCGGGCGCTGACCCGCCGGCGTCCGAGCCGCCTCCTCTGCCGCTTCGGGCGCGCCTGCGCCTCCGCGCCGCGGCGATGGGCCCGAAAGCCCTGCACGCGCTCGCCCTGCTGGCCCTGGTGGTCGTGGCGGGCTTCCTCGCCTTCGGCCGCGAATCGAGCGACAACAGGGTGCTGGTGGCCAGTGCGCTCGGCACCACCGCCCTGGTCCTGACCGCGCCGTACCTGCTGGCCGTCATGACATCCGGGCAGAAGCGCCGCCTCGCCTCCGGCGCGCGGGGCGCCCTGATCCAGCAGCGGCACCGGGGACTTTCGGTCCACGAGATCCGAACGCTGCTGTCGGGCGAGCTCGCAGCTCTGCCCTCCCTCGGCGACGCCGCGAGCGCCAGCGCACACCCGCTGCTGGCGCGGGAGATCGCCGGCGTCCGGCGAGCCACCGCACGACTGCTCGAGGCTGAACCTCGTCCCGCCGCGGGCCACTCGGCGGCAGCCGCATGGGACAGCAGGGCACACGACCTCCTCGCCGCGATCGCTGACCTGCGGAAACGGGAGCGTCGGGCCCGCTGGGCATACCGGCTCAACCTGCCGCTGAGCCGGGAGGCCGCCGCCAACTTCGCCGCCGTGCGCACGGCCGAGCGCATCGAACGGCTCACCGACGCCATGTCCTCCTACGTCGTTCCCTCCTCCCGTGGTGGTGCACATGGCTGAGCCGTCGTCACCGATGTCGTCCACCGCGTGGCCGGGCCTGCTGCCGCCCGGCGCCGTCGCCGAGTGGAAGAAGGTCGACGAGAACGCACCGGCGATCCTGCTGGAGCAGATCGCCAAGGACGCGGTACACGTGCGGCGGATGGCCTGGGCACGGCTGATCCTGGCGGTGCTGCTGTTCGCCGGGTCACTGGCCCTGTCCACCTACCTCATCCACTCCCAGCAGATCCTCGGCGGGGTGGTCAGCGCGGGCGCCGGCACGATGACCGTCGTGACGATCCTGCTCACCGGGAAACCACCGGTCCCGCGCCGGAAGTAGTCAGCCCTTCCGCATCGGCACGTGGGTGCCGATGCCGGCCTCGGCGGCCCGCCGGGCGGCCGCGCGGGCCGCGTAGAGGTCCTGCACCGCCAGGCCGACCGACTTGAACAGCGTGATCTCGTCCGGGCCGGTGCGGCCGGGCACCCGGCCGGCGAGCACCTCACCCAGCTCCGCGGCAATCTCAGCCCGGCGCGGCCCCTCCCCCGACTGGTTGGGGCGGCCGGGCTCCACGCCGGGCTCCGTGGCTGGCTCGGCGCGGCGCGCTGCCTCGGCGCGGCGCGCTGCCTCGGCCGGCAGGAGCAGGTCGTCGGCCTCGGCGGCGGCTGACTCGCGGCTGTCCACGATGATGCGGCAGCGTGCCACCAGGGCGGGCGCCAGCTCGCGGGAACCGGGGCGGCTGGCGCCGACGGCATTGAGGTGGGTGCCCGGCGCGACAGCCGACAGCAGCGGGGTCGGCGAGGCGGTCACGGTGCAGACGACATCAGCGCCGGCCGCGGCCTCGCCGGGTGAGGCAGCCACGGTCACCCTGACGTCGAACTGGGCCCGCGCCCACTCGGCGAACTCGGTGGCGCGCTGCGGCGTACGCCCCCAGACCTGAACCGACGTGATCGGCCGGACCTGGAGCATGGCCTCCAGGTGCGTGCGCGCCTGCGCGCCGGTGCCGATGACGGCGAGGCTTGCCGCGCCGGTGCGCGCCAGCGCGCCGGTGGCCACGGCGGAGACCGCGGCCGTGCGGATCTCGGTGATCGCCGCGGCGTCGGCCACGGCGGTGGGCAGCCCGGTGTCACCGTCGAAGAGCAGGACCAGGCCGTTGTGGGTGGGCAGGCCGCGGGACGGGTTGGCCGGCTTCACCACGATCGTCTTCACGGCGAACAGCGGCTGCGCCGGATCGGCCACGCACACCGGCATCGCGCCGAGGAAACCGGCCGGACCGCCGTCGATCACGGTGCGCAACGGCTGGCGCAGCTGCTCGCCGGCGGTGGCCAGCATCGCCTCGCGCGCGGCGGCGATCGCGTCGGTCATGGGCAGCGCAGCCCGGGTGTCCGGGCCGTCCAGCACGATCATCCGCAGCCTCCTCCGCTCCAGGTATCGTCCCGCACCGGTTCGACCGTAGTCCGATCAACGACCCATTGATTGCGGCCGATGAATACGGGTGCAGGGTGGGAACGTGAACAAGCTGGTGTTCGTCGCCGCCCTGACGCTGGCCGGCCTGCCGGTCACCACCGAGCCGGTCCGCGCCGACATCGACGCCGTGCAGGTCTGGAACGGGTTCGCCCTCGACGCCGTGCGCGCCACCCGGGCCACCGACGCGGACGCCGCCCGGCTCTACGCCATGGTCAACGTGGCGATCTACGACGCGGTCAACGGGCTCGCCCACGACCGGCGCAGCCCGGCGCTGGTGCCGGGGCCGGGACCACGACATGCCGATCCGCAGGCAGCCGCGGCCGCCGCCGCGCACGCGGTGCTGGTGCGCCTCGACCCGGCGCGCACACCCGGCTATGACGCACGGCTGCACGACGACCTGGCCCGGCTGGACGGTGACGGCGTGGCCGGCGGCGCCGAGTGGGGCCGTCAGGTCGGCGAGTCGGTGGTCGCGGCCCGCACCGGCGACGGTTCCACGCCGGTGGAGAGCCAGCCGGCCGGCGCCGGGCCCGGCATGTTCCGGGCTGCCTGGTCCGGCACGCAGTACCGCCGGGTGCGCCCCTTCGCGGTGGCCGACCCGGCGCGGCACGTCCCCGGTCCGCCGCCGGCGCTGACCAGCCTGGCATACGCCGCCGCGTACGCCGAAGTGGCCGTCCTCGGCGATGCCGCCCTGCCGGACGACGGCCTGCTCGCCACCTATCAGTTCTGGTCGCTGCCGGCCGGGTCCAGCCAGCCGCCCGGCGAATGGCTGCGGATCGGGCTGGGCGTCGCCGGGAAGCAGGGTCTCGCACTGGCCGACGAGGCCCGGCTGGGCGCGCTGCTGACGATGGCGCTCGCCGACACCACCGTGGCGACGGTGGGCGCCAAGTACACCTACCGGCACTGGCGCCCGACGACCGCGATCCGCGAGGGCGACACCGACGGCAACCCGGTCACCGCGCCGAACCCGGGCTGGTCCGCGCGGGCCGGCAGCGTGGGCGGGACCCCGGAGTACGTGTCCGGGCACAGCTCGTACAGCGGCGCCGGCGCGACCGTGCTGGCCGGCTTCTTCTGCCGCGACACGATCGCATTCAGCCACGCCACCGACTCCGCGCCCGGCGGCGCCGCCCGCGGCTATCCGGGCTTCACGGCCGCGGCCGCGGAGGCCGGGCGGTCCCGGGTCTACGGCGGGCAGCACTTCGACTTCAGCAACCGGGCCGGGCTCGGCGTGGGCCGCGACGTCGCGGCCGAGGTGCTGGCCACCTCGCTGCTGCGCCGCAGCGGACCCACCCACTACGGCGCCTGCCCTCGCTGACCAGCCTCAGGACGTGGCGGCGGACGCCACCCGCAGCGCGTCGGCCGCGTGCTGGTTCATGTCCAGCTCGCTGTGGATCACCTCGAGGATCCGCTGGTCGGTCCCAATCACGAAGGTCATCCGCTTGGTGCTCAGCGGGCCGAGGTTGAGCTTGCGCTTCACCCCGTAGGCCGCGATCGTCGTGGAGTCGGCATCGGACAGCAGCGGATAGTCGAAGGTGTAGGTCTCCGCGAACTGCTTCTGCTTCTCGATCGGGTCCCGGCTGATGCCCACCCGCTGCACACCGGCCGCGCGATACTCCGCCGCCAGGTCACGGAAGTGGCAGGCCTCGGCGGTGCAGCCCTTGGTCATCGCCCCGGGGTAGAAGAAGAGGACGACGGGCCCGTCCGCGAGGAGGTCGGCCAGCCGCCGCGGCGTGCCGTCCTGGTCGGGCAGTTCGAAGTCGGGCGCGATGTCGCCCTTGCCGATGGTCACCCGAGCCAGTGTACGGAGGCGAATCGCCGTCACCTTCGCTCGCCGCGGCGGCCAACAGGAAAGCCGCTCGCCGCGGCTGTTTCCGGGCAGGTGTCACTCGACCGATCGGACAGGTGGCTCAGGTCACTGACGGACGGTAGCGTTCCATCGTGCCCCGTGGACGATCAGCCCACATCAGCCGCCTGGATGCAGGAATGGTCGTCGTGATCGGTGTCGTCTGTCTGGCGACCGCGTCGGCTGTGCGTCCCAAGGTGGATCTGCCGTGGGATCGCGACGGCCCGGCTGTAGCCACCCGCCAGCGAGCCGGCCAGTTGGTCCGAGCACAACAGCAGGCCCAGCACAAGAATGACGAGCGCAAAGCGCTCACCGCGCGGATCGTCAAGGAAACCGTCGATCAGGAAGCCGACCGGGTCGCCCTGGCCCGAGCGCCGGCCGATCAAGCCAAGAAGATCAAGAAGCGGGTCGACGACCGAGAAGCGCTGATCACCGTCCTGCGAGCACGTCGGGACGCGGCCGTGCTGGATCAGGTCGCCGCTGATAGTGCGGTTCGTGTCGCTGCCGAGAAGGCCAGAAAGAGCGAGCGCGCCGCGGCCGACCGCCTGGGGTGGCTGGCCCGAGCGAGTCTCGGGGTGCTGACGCTGCTGCTGTGGGCGGCTCTCATCACCCTATGGGGCGGGCTGCGGCTCATCCGGCTCCGGCAGGAACGTCTGGTGCATGCGCGTTTCGCGGTCCCGGGGAGCCTACTGCTGCTGTTCGTTCTGCTGGCCGGAGTGAGCCTCGGCTGGGTCGCCGCCGCCGTGATCCTGCTGGGCTTGTTCGCCGTCTGGATCTTCCGGGCCGGGGGCCGGCATGCGTGACAACAACGATGCGCCGGTCCGGAAGCCCGACGACGATCTTCTGGAGATGGACGGCTACGCCGCTGATCTCGCGGAACAGCTCGCAACCGACCCGCTCCCGTTCACCCTGGGCCTTTACGGGTCCTGGGGTGAGGGAAAGACGACGTTCGCGCATCTGATCGAGCATCATCTGCGACAGCGCACAGGATGGACCGACTCGCGGTTCGTCGAGTTCTCCGCGTGGCCGTACGTCACCGCCGACGCGATCTGGCGCGCCCTGCTGGAGACCATCGCCCGCGCCGTCTACCGCCCCACCGACGAGGCCGACGTCGAGGAACTCACATCGGAATCCGTGCCCACCCGTTTGCGGCGAATGTTGCTTCGGCCGCTGTTTCCACAACCGGACGGGTCCGCAGGTGACAACGCCTACCAGGAACTCATGGCCCGCCTGGGACGTGCGACCGTGCTGACCGCACGCACCGGGCGAGACAGTGAGGCGGCACGCCAACTGACAGTGCTCTCCGGGTTCGCCCTGGACGTGGCCGCGTCCGCCGCGCCGCCGATCGCCGCGCTTCGGAATCTCTTCGGCAAGGGCGAGGACGCCGCGAAGTCGGCCGCGGCCAGAAACCGCGAGGTCCAAGGAGTTGAAGAGATGCGGCGGGCGGTGAGGCAGTTGTTCGCAGCTGCCGGAAAGCCTCGCACGATGGTTCTCGTCGACGACCTCGACCGTTGCCTTCCCGAAGTCGCCCTGGACGTCCTGGAAACGCTCAAGATCTTCCTGGCCGAATGCACGTCGACCGGCGCAGAGTGTCTGTTCGTCATCGCAGTCGACCGAAAGGTCCTCGAACGGGGCCTCACGACGCGCCTCGGAGCCGAGGACACCCACGCGGCGAACGCCCGGAACTACTTGGAGAAGATCGTTCAGCGAGGTGTATCGGTCTCGGAGATGCGGGATCTGTCGACCACCCAGCTCATCGGCGGCCATTTCCCGGAGTGGGTCGGCGCCGCGGACCTCCTCAACCTCGCTACCCAGGGGAACCCACGCCGGTTGAAGCAGCAATGCGATCTGCTTTCGCTGCACTACAAACCGGAGAGGAGGCCAGCATGAGCGACACGACGGACCACCTGCGGTGGTGGCGTCAGATGGTGCGCGCCTCCGTGACCGGGCAGCCGACGAGCGGAACGGCTGACGAAGGGTCGCGGAAACCCGCCATCGAGATTCTCGCGAGGTTCGCCGACGCCAAGGCAGTCGGCGGCACGATCGAGAGTGCGGACGGCCCGTTCACATTCATTGCGGCAAAGGTCGCGGAGCAGTCGGGAACCACCTCGCTGGAGTGGCTCCACCAGCAGTTCTTCATCCGGGTCCTGCGGCTCTGGAACCGGGACCACAACCGTGCCGAGGCTCTGCGGCACGCGAGCACACGGCCGGACTTCCCGGCCGCGATGGGCGCGCTCGAGAAGTGGCTCGCGGAGCCGAATGACAGCGCGGAAAGCGCTGAGAGACCTGCCCTGGCCGAACTCTTGGACTCGGAACGCAATCTCGACCGGGAGGAATGGCGGTCCCTGGTCGGCGGCGCGCCCCGATTGGCGCAAACCCCGGTGGAGCACCTTCAATCCGACGTCATCGCGCTGGGTCGCCACCCTTCGCATTTGGGTGACTACCTCGACAACGTCACCGAGTACCAGACTCTCGCCCAGACACTCCTGGAGAGGGCCCGCGTGACGAATCCGGCCTTCGACCTCTGTGTACGGACGCGACTCGACGTGGCGCTCGACCTGGTGCGGCGGCGCCGCTTCGCAAAGCTCCGGATGCTGGAGCTGGGCTGGCCGGACCTGATGGAGAGGGTCCGGATGCCCGGCGGCGTCCGCCGTCTGCGTCAGCTCGAGGCGCAGGTGCTTGGCGACGAGGACGCTGAGGTGCCCGCCGAGGCATGGGCGCAGTTCCTCGACGACGAACACCTCAAGGAGTTCCTCCGGACCGCGCCGCACTTCCGAGCGATCAATGACGGCTTTCTCGCATACGCGGCCGGTGGGGAGCAGCGTCCCGCGACGCCACGGCCGGAGTCGGAGGAGCTCGCCGCGTACCGCGACGCCGAACTGATCCTGAAGGACGGGCCCAAAGAACCCCGGGAGACCTGGAAAGGCACCGCTGTCCTGCGGCCTCCGCAAGGAGACGACGTCAAGTGGACGGTCACCATCAAGGTGAAGGAACTGACCGAGGCTGCCAACCGTTTCTCGCACCTCTATCACGGATTGCCGCCCGACGGGCGCCGCACCGGGCCGGTGACGCGAGACCTCATCGCCGCGCCCGAGGATCCGGCGGTGACGACGGAGGAGTTCGGCCTCAGACTTTGGGAACAGACCTTCGGCGCCGATGCGAAAGCAACCGCGGTTCTCCTCGACATTCTCGCCCGACGCGATCGGGTGCGCCTGACTGTCGAGTCGGAGAGCAGCGCCGTCGCGGATCTGCAATGGGAGTGTCTGCGGATACCCCGGCTGCGGATCACTGCCGGGCTGACCCGCAAGCTGTCCGTGATCAGGACGGTGTCGGACCCGGTCAGCCTTTTCCCGCACACCATCGGTGCGCCGCTACGGGTTCTCCAGGTCCTCGCCGAGCCGGACGGGGTGCCCGCCCTGCCCGGTGCGCGGCAGGAGATGCAACTGCTCAAAGAAAGCTTCGCCGAGGCCGAACTACAGCAGACTGCCACGCTGCACTCCATCGCGCGGGCGACAGAGCGCGGTTTACGGGAGAACCTGCGCCGCTTCCGTCCCCACGTGCTGCACTACATGGGTCATGCCATGGTCAACACGGATGAGAAACAGGCAGCATTGGTCTTGTCCGACGATCAGGGTCGGCGATTCGACCTGACCGCTGAGAAACTCACCAACGAGTTGCAGGACTCCGGGGTCGTGCTGGCCGTGCTCAACGGCTGCATGACGGGCGTCAATCCGGGCGCTGACGAGTCGGCATTCGGGCTCTGCCAGTCGATCGTGCGTCAGGGTGTCCCCGCCGTGGTCGCGACGGTCCGCAACGTGGGCGACACCGCGGCGCTTCGCTTCGCCCAGGAGTTCTACCAGGCTTTCATCGACGGTCATCCGCTCGAGGAATGTGTAACCGAGGCCCGTAAGGGCGTCTTCATGCAGGGCGGCGATTGGTCGGCATGGGCGACTTTCGCCTCAGAGTTGGCCGACCTGCAGTCCATCCGGCTGCGCCTGCCAACGCGCCGTTGATCGTCGCTGCGGCGATGGTTGCCCCGAAGCGATGCGCCATCGCTTCGGCCAGGCACCATGGCGACAGGTTGATCAGGGGGCCGGCGTCCGCGTGGCCGGCTCCGGGCGGGCGGCGCGCGCCGGCAGCCGGGCGTCGAGCATTTTGAAGAGGGCGGCCAGTGCCGCCGCGACCACCAGCACCAGGCCGGTGTTGCGCAGCGCCGCCGGGTAGCCGATCTCCGTGACGGTGAGGAACGGGTACGGGTACCAGTCGGTGAGCGCGCCGTGCACGAAGGTGTAGGTGATCCAGGCGGCGGGCCAGACGAACGCGGCGGCGACGGTGCCCCAGGTGATCCGGGGTCTCGGGCCGAAGATGAGCCAGCCGAGCAGGTAGGCCCACGGGGAGACGTAGTGGAAGGCGACGGTGAGCCACCAGGACAGCCCGGTGAGGTGGACCTGGGAGGCCAGCACGGTGCCGAAGACCGCGCCGGTGATGACGATGCCCAGCAGGGCGTCCAGGCGGGCGACCCGCCAGCGGCGGCTGTCACGCCACGGATCGAGGGCGAGCAGCGCCGCGGTTGCCAGGACGAGCAGGTTGCTCTGGATCGTGAAGTAGCTGAAGAGCCGGAACAGCCGCACGCCCGTGCCGGTCGCGGAGTCGGTGCGGCCGGAGTTCGCGTCCGCGCCGCCGGTGAGGATCAGGGTGATCTGCGTGATGAGGGCGGCCAGCACCACGATCGCGATCAGACCGTGCCAGGCCCGAGACGATCGGCCCCCGCTCGATGTCATACCGGCATGCTTCCATGTCATGGTCAATCCGGCGAGGCGGCGAGGCGGCGCTGCTGGTCGATGGCGAGGCGGCGCTACTGGTCCACGGCGAGGCGGAGGCCGAGGGCGATGAGGATGCCGCCGGTGGCGGTGTCGATACGGCGGCGCAGCGAGCGGCGGCCGCGCAGCCACTGGCCGATGCGGCCGGCGAAGACGCCGACTCCGCCGTCGATCAGGAACTCCACGGTGATCAGGATGACGCCGAGCACGGCGAACTGGACCCACACCGAGCCCAGCGACGGGTCGACGAACTGGGGCAGGAACGCCACCGAGAAGGCGATCATCTTCGGGTTGGACAGGTTGGTCAGGAAGCCCGAGAGGAAAGCGCGGCGGCCGGGCAGCGCGGGGCCGCCGGCGCCGGGCTGCAGCATCAGGTCGCCGCGCTGGCGGATCATCTGGACGCCCAGGTAGGCGAGGTACATCGCGCCGGCGATGCGCAGCACGGTGAACGCCTCGGGGACCGCGGTGAACAGCGCGCTCAGGCCGGCCGCGGCCAGCAGCACGTGGACCGCCTCGCCGGCGGCGATCCCGGTGGTGGCGAGCAGGCCGGCGCGGGGCCCGCCGCGCATGCCGCAGCTCAGCACGAACAGCATGTCCGGGCCGGGCGCGGCGGTCGCGACCACGGTGGCCAGGGTGAAGGCGACGAGAAGATGCGGATCAAGAGGCACCGGATCAGCCTCGCACGCGGCCACGGCGAGCTCCATCTGAATGAAGCGGGGCTCAGCGTAAGTTCTGCTTATGCTCGATCCCCGCCGGCTGAGCCTGCTGCGTGACGTCGCGGCCACCGGGACCATCGCCGCGGCGGCCGCCCGGGCCGGCTGCACCGCGGCCGCCGCCTCGCAGCAGCTGTCCGCTCTCGAACGGGACCTGGGCGCCGCCCTGCTGGAACGGTCGGCCCGCAGCGTCCGGCTCACCGAGGCCGGCCGGGTGCTGGTCGAGCACGCCACACCCCTGCTGGCGTCGCTCGCCGAGGCCGAACGCGCAGTCCGCGACGTGGCCGGGCTGCGCGGCGGGACGGTACGCATGGCAGCGTTCGCCACGGCCGGCACGAGCTTCGTGATCCCGGCCCTGACCGTGTTCCGGCGCCGGCACCCGGACGTGGAACTGCACTTCGCCGAACTGGAGTCGGACGAGGCGCTGCCCCGGGTCCGCGCCGGCGACCTCGACCTGGCGGTCACCCACGAATACACCCCGCTGACCCGCCCCGACCTGCGCGGGCTCACCCAACGACCGCTCTACCGCGAGCCGCTGCTGCTCGCCGTACCCCGGCGGCTGCAACCGGCCGAGCCCGCGCCGGTGGACCTGGCCGGCTTCGCCGGGGTCGACTGGGTGGCCGCGCTGACCGGCAGCGGCTTCCAGGCGGTGACCGAGATGGCGTGCCGGGCGGCCGGTTTCGAACCGCGCGTCCGGATCCGGGTGCACAGCTATCCCATGGTTCTCGCCATGGTCGCCGCCGGGTTCGGTGTCTCGCTCGTGCCCAGCTGGCGGCGACCGCCCAGCGCGGGCTGGCCTATCTGCCGATCGCCCGCCCGGGCGGGCTGGCCCGGCAGATCTACGCCACCACGCGGGTGGGCGGCCGCTCCCCCGCCGTGCAGCGCCTGCTGCGCTGCCTGACCGAGGCGCTGGCCAAGAAGACCCGCTGAGCGGCCGGCGCTCAACTTCGGCGAGAACCGGCCGATGGGATCAGGTCAGGGTTGTCGGAGGGAGACAGCATGGGCCGGCCGCGCGCCGTCGTGCCCGCCTGGGCCGTGCACGTCTTCTTCCTGGTCTGCGCGACCGTCGCCCCGATCGGCTACGAGCTCGCCGGCCACGCCGGGCAACCGGCCGTGCAGACGCTGGTCGCCGCGCTGCCCACGGTCACCTTCGTGGTGGCCCTGCGCTCCGGGAACCTGCCGCTGCGGCGCCCCTGGGTGATGGCGGTCAGCGGGCTCGCGCTGCTGGTGGTGGCCCAGCTCGCCTGGCCGTCCTGGGTCCGCGACGGCCGCCTCGGGCAGGCCGAGGGGAGCCTGCCCGACCTGATGCTCTCCGCCTCGCACGGGCTGTTCCTGGCCGGCGCCGCGCTCGGGCTGCGCCGCCGGATGGCCGAGGACGCCGGCGGGATCGTCGACGCCGCCCTGGTGGGGCTCTGCGCCGGCGGCCCGCTCTGGGTGTGGGGCATCCAGCCGCACCTGACCGGCGCCTCGATCACCGGCCAGACCCTGTTGCTGATCGACGTCCTGGTGCTGTGCGGCGTGATCGGCTGCCTGCTGCGGATGGCGACCACGGCCGGACCGGCCCGCGCCCCGCTCACCTATCTGCTGGTCACCGCGGCGATCACGCTGGCGGCCCTGGGCGTCGGCTCGCTGAGCGCGGACGGCGCCGACCGGCTGGCCGCCCAGCTGTGGCTGCTCGCCTTCCTCACCCTCGCCGTGGTGCCGCTGCACCCGGGTGTCTTCGCGGTGACCGAGCCGCGGCCGGGCGCGCAGCCGTCCGGTGGGCGGCCCCACCTCGCCTGGCTGGCCGCCGCGCTCAGCACGAACCCGCTGCTGACCGCGGTGCAGACGATGCGCGGCAGCGACTCCGCCAGCCTGCTGCTGCCGATCGGCACCCTGATGGTGATCCCGCTGGTGCTGCTGCGCATCCACCGGCTCACCGTGCAGCGCGAGCACGCCGAGCGGACCCTCGCCTATCAGGCGTCGCACGACGAGCTGACCGGCCTGTGCAACCGCCGCCACGTGATGGGCGAGATCGACCACGCGCTCACCGGCGTGCACCGCGGCGACCTGGCCGGCGTGACGGTCCTGCTGTGCGACCTCAACGGCTTCAAGCCGATCAACGACCGGTTCGGGCACCTGGTCGGCGACGAGGCGCTGACCGTCGTCGCGCAGCGGCTGGCCGCCGCCACCGCGGCCGGCGACCTGGTGGCCCGGCTCGGCGGCGACGAGTTCCTGGTGGTCCGCCGGGCCGCGACCGCCGGCGACCTCGCCGACCGCATCCATGACGCGCTGAACGAGCCGATGCTGCTGTCGGCCGGCCCCGTCTCGGTCGGTGTGACGATCGGCGCCGCGCACGCCGGCCCGGGCGACGCGACCAGCCGGGAGGCGCTGATCGCCCGGGCCGACGCCGCCATGTACGCCCGCAAGGCCGCCCGTGCGGCCTGACCTTTCCTCAAGCCGGCAGCCCGGCAGCCGATATGCCGAGCACGCGCCCGATCCGGCGGGCGCGCGTCACGGGAAGTCAGGAGAGGGCATGCGGCTCGGTGCGGCTGGGCTGGCCGCCGCGGCGTCGATGCTGGCGGAGGTCGGCCTCATCGGCCTCGGCACCCAGGTGAGCTTTCCCAAGGCGCTGGTGTGGATCCCGGCCGTCCTCGGCCTGATCGTGGCGTTCGTCATCTGCCGGCAGACCGCCCGCAGCCTGGACGGTCCGCTGCGGGCCTTCTGGCGGCGCTTCTCGTTCGCGGTGACCGGCATGCTGGTGGCCGCGATCAGCCAGACCGTCGACGTGCTGACCACGCCGGCGACCACGGTGCCGCCGGTCAGCACCCGCACGATGCTCATCTACGTGATCGCCTCGGCTGTCGCCGCCACCACGATGGTGCGGTTGCCGGCCAGCCGGCGTACCTGGCGGCAGCGGGCCACCGCGATCCTGGACGTCACCGTGGTGGCGCTGGCGGCGCTGATGGCCGGCTCGGAGTATCTGCAGTGGTTCGGCCGGACCCTCGCCGACGAGCCCGCCGCCGTCCGGTTGAACACCGCCGTCCTGGCGATCACGGTCGCCGGCATCGTCATCGTGCTCAAGGCCATGATGGCCCGGAGCAACCCGATGCCGTGGCCGGCGCTGTGGTTCCTGAGCCCGATCGCCATCGCCGCGCCGCTGTCCGTGGTGCTCATCGAGGTGCTGCGCCCGTGGCCGCACCTCAACGGCAGTGCTGCCGTGCTGCCGGCGGCCGGCCTGATGTGCTCGCTCGCCGCCCGTCTGACCCGTCTCGCCGCGACGCCGGCGAACCGGCAGCCGGCCTCGATCCGGCGCGGCACCATCGTGCCGCTGGTGGCCAGCGCCCTGACCGGCGCGCTGATCGTGACCGTCTACTCCCGGACCGGGCAGCTCGGCGGCGAGCTGGTGACCGGCGCCGCCCTCATGCTGCTGCTGGTCGCGGCACGCCAGGCGTTCGCGCTGGCGGACAACAACATCCTGCTCAACGCGGTCACCCATCACGCCGAGCACGACGAGCTGACCGGCCTGCACAACCGGCGGCACCTGGCCGCGGCCATCACCGACCGGCGGGGTACGCGCACCGTGGCGCTGATCGACCTGATCGGGTTCCGCTCGGTCAACGAGAGTCTGGGCACCACCGCCGGCGACACGCTGCTGTCCGCGTTCGCCGCCCGGATCACCGGTGTGGCCGGCACCGCGGCGGTGGTCGCCCGGGTCGGCGGCGACGAGTTCGGCCTGCTGCTGCCCGGTCCGGCGGGCCACGCCCCGATCGAGCGGCTGCTCGCCGCCGGCCGCGAGCCGCTGCACGTCGACGGTCAGGACGTGCTGATCGACGTGGCCGTCGGGGTCGCCGACGGCGGCGACGCCGAGGCCGCCGACCTGTACCGGCGGGCCGGCATCGCGCTGCGCGCCGCGCAGGCCGGCGTCGGCCCCACCGCCGTGTGCTACGACGCCGCTCTGGAACAGCAGGTGACCCGGCGCAGCCAGATGGCCGCCGACCTGCGCCGGGCCCTGGCCGACGGGGGCACCGCGGTGCTGGGCGAGGAACGGGTCCTCCGGCGTTTCACCGCGACGTTCTGGCGACGCCTCGTGCGGCGAGCCGCGGTTCCCGCGAACTG
>NZ_JBEZZB010000143.1:0-27399 GCF_040638955.1 Actinoplanes sp. NPDC024001 | reverse complement strand
TCGGCGGACGGCGCCACCTGGACCACCGTGCACACCCAGAGCAATGGTGCCGGAGACGCGGCCGGCGTGCCGGCCCCGGTCGCGCTCGACGCCTGGCTGCTGCTGGCCATGCTGGCCGCCCGCCAGGAGGACGCCGCCGGGGCCCGGGAGGCGCTGCGGCGGGCGCTGCGGGTGGCGTCGGGGGAGTCCTGCCGGCGGCCGGTGCACCAGGTGTGGAGCCAGCTGCGCCGCCTGGTCCGCGACGACGACCGGCTGGCCGTGCAGTACGGCGTGCTCAGCGGCGGCACGGCGGCCGCCGGGACGCCGGCGCCGATGGGCGAGCCGGTGGTGGTCGAGGCGCTGAGCAAGCGGGAGCTGGACGTGCTGCGCGGGATGGCGGCGATGCTGCCGACCGAGGAGATCGCCGCGACGCTCTACGTCTCGGTCAACACCGTCAAGACCCACGTGCGCAGCATTCTGCGCAAGCTCTCCGCGGCCCGGCGCAACGAGGCGGTCCGCCGGGCCCGGGCGCTCAACCTGATCTGACCACGGATCAGGTTGACCGGTACGGCCGCACGTCGCGGCCGTGCACGGCGAGCGCGTAGATGACGAGGATCTGCATACCGATCAGGATGCTGCACCAGACCGGTGCGGCGGTGAGGAAACCGAAGTGGACCAGCGCGGCGCCGGCGGTGATGACGATGCCCAGAACACGGGCCCAGAGCTGCCCGAGCAGCACCCCGGCGCCGGTGGCCACGGTGATCACACCCAGGATCACATGTGTCCAGCCCCAGGCCGTGTAACTCGTGCTGACCAGCAGACGGTCCGGGGCAACCGGGTAGAAGTCCGCCCGGTACAGGGCGACCACGCCCTCGACGATCTGAAACGTGCCCAGCGTCAGCATCAGGATGCCGGCGAAGACCACCATCCCGATCCACGCGGTTCCGGCGGGCGCCGTGCCGGCGCCGGCCGGGCGCTCGCTGGCGTAACTACTCTCCATCACCGTTCCCCTCTCGTCGGTCTCCTCAGGAGACCGCGCGGGCGGAGACGGCGCCTCATGCCGGCCGGATGAAGGCGGCTTACGCCTTTCTAGAGATCGGGCGTTCCGGCTGACTCTGCAAGTTGCAGTGTGACCATGCGTTCTGCACACCCCGCCAATACGAGGGGTTGCTGTTCGCCTACGGGGTGTGCTTCGGTGGCCTTGAAGACCTGACCGATGTTTCACCCTCCGTAATGAAATCAGTTGTCGACGGTGGATTCGATGGCGACGGTCCCCGTCAACAGTGACGCTTCGTGTTCGGTGAAGGCGTCACGGGGAGCCGCCCGTCCGCGACCGGGCGGACCACTGCGGCGCAGACTTGGGGGGAAAGCGGTATGCGGGAGACGAGGCCGAGCGGCCTGCCTATTTCAACGGTGGCCGGCCACATCGTTCGCCCGCGCGTGCCGCAGGGTGTGCTCTGGCGCCCTCGCCTGGCCGAGGCCCTGGACGCCGGCGTCCGTCGGGCGGTGACCATGCTCTGCGCCGGGCCGGGCTGGGGCAAGACCGCCCTGGTCTCCTCCTGGGCCGGCACCCGGTCGGCCGCCGGGCCGATCGCCTGGCTCACCCTCGACCCCCAGCACGACGACCCGCACACCTTCTGGTCCGACCTGATCCTGTCGCTGCGCGCCGCCGGCGCCATCCCGCCGACCAACTCGGTTCCCGAGCCCGCACCCCGCACTGCCGTTGACGACACGGTGTTCCGGCGGGCCTTCACCGCCGCCCTCGGCGCGCTGCCGGTGGTCACCGTCGTCGTCCTCGACGACCTGCACCGGGTGACCGACTCCCGGGTGCTGAACGGCCTGGCCGGGCTCCTGGCGGACGTGCCGGAGCGGCTGCGGTTCGTCCTGATCTCGCGCTCCGAGCCGGCCGTGCCGCTGCACCGCCTCCGGGCCGCCGGCCACCTGACCGAGCTGCGGGCCGCTGACCTGGCATTCCGCGTGGAGGAGGCGGGGGAGCTGCTGGCCGCGCGGGGCCGCCGCCCGTCGGGAGCCGAGCTCGCCGCCCTGGTCCGCGGCACGGAAGGCTGGGGCGCCGGCCTGCGCCTGACTGGGGAGACCGCGGCCGGGTCCGGAG
This sequence comes from Actinoplanes sp. NPDC024001, assembly GCF_040638955.1. Classification (NCBI taxonomy): domain Bacteria; kingdom Bacillati; phylum Actinomycetota; class Actinomycetes; order Micromonosporales; family Micromonosporaceae; genus Actinoplanes; species Actinoplanes sp. NPDC024001. The sequence goes on along the minus strand of NZ_JBEZZB010000143.1, from coordinate 25,307 downwards.
CGGTCGAGGACTATCTCGTCCGCGAGGTGCTCGCCGAGCAGCCGCCGCAGATCCAGGACTTCCTGCTGCGCACCAGCGTGCCGGACCGGGTCTGCGGCGAGCTGGCCGACGCGCTCACCGGCCAGCGCTACGGCCACCGCACCCTGGAAGGCCTCGAGCGGGCGAACGTCTTCGTCGAGCGGATCGGCCCCGGCCGGTGGTTCCGCTATCACCAGATGTTCCGGGCCGCGCTGCGGCACCAGCTCACGCTGGTGCAGCCGGAGGCGGCGCCGCGGCTGAACCTGCTCGCCGCGCAGTGGTGCGCGGGCAAGGGCAACGGCCTGACCGCCCTGAACCACGCCGCGGCCGCCGGGGACTGGGACTTCGTCGCCCGGCTGGTGGTGGACCGCGGCCTGCAGCTGTTCGCCTCGGTGGACCGGGCCGAGGTGATCGAGGTGCTGCGGCGGATCCCGGCCGACCGGCTCGCCGGCACCGCCGAGCTCGCCGTCAGCGCCGCCCTGCTCGCCTACGCCGAGGGCGATCTGGACGTGATGCCGCAGCGGCTGGCGCGCGCCCGGTCCCTGCTGGCCGGCCGTGGCGGCGGCTACCGGGCCGGGATCGACCTGGCGCTGACCGTGATGGAGAGCGGCGCCGTCCTGCGCCGGCACGGCGACATGCCCCGGCTCACCGCGGCCAGCACCGAGATGCTCGACGAGCTGGCCGCGCTCCGCTGGGACCAGGTGCCGGCCCGGCTGCAGTACCGGGCGATGGCGCTCAGCAACAAGGGCACCGGCCTGCTCTGGACCGGCCGGCTGGACCACGCGGAACGCTATCTGTGGGCGGCGGCCTCCGGGGCCCGCGCCTCCGGGGTGCCGCTGGTCGAGATCAGCGCCTTCACCCACCTGGCCCTGCTGGCCTTCGTCCAGGGCACGCTGAACGGGGCCCGCGAGCACGTGACCGCGGCCGCCGACGTGGCCCGCCGGATCGACGCCCGGGAGCGGCCGGCGAGCGCGCTCGGCTATCTGACCGACGCCATGATCGAGTCCGAGCGTGGCCGGGAGGTCGAGGCGGAAGCCCTGTTGCGCCGTGGCCTGCACGCGCTCGGCGACAACCCGGAGACGACCCTCGCGGTGGTCGCCGCGCTGGTCCGCGCCCGGTTGCTGCTGGACCGCGGCGAGCCGCTCGCCGCCCGGTCCGCCCTGCACCGGGCCCGTACGGAGGCCGGGCCCCGCCTGGCCGCGCCGCTGCTGGACCGGCTCGTCGGCATCGGCATCGCCGAGGCGGACCTGGCCGCGGGGGACCCGGCCGCCGTCGTGGCCCGCTACGCCCACCGGCCGGCCGTGCCCGCGCTGTTCCCCGCCGAGCAGATCTGCCTGGCCCGCGCCTATCTCGCCACCGGTCAGGAGCCGGCAGCCGAGAGCCTGCTGGCCCGCGTCCGGGAGAGCCCGGACCGGGTCGCCGGGGTCTCGGCCTGGATCCTCACCGCGCTCGGCGCCGACGCGCACGGCCGGGGCGCCCGCGCCGGTGAGGCGCTGACCCGGGCGTTCGCCGAGGCGGAGCCGGAGCTGATCCGCCGGCCGTTCCGGGTCTTCGGCGCCCCGCGGCTGACCGTGCTGACCGAACGCCAGCAGTGGCTCACCGAGCTGCGCGGCCCGGTCAGCGACGGGGTGCTCGCGGAGATCACCGGGGAGCTGCCGGTGCTCGGGGAGGGTGCGCACACCGCCGGCCCGCTCAGCGAGCGTGAGCTGGAGGTGCTGCACTATCTGCCGACGGTCCTCACCGCCGCGGAGATCGCCGAGAAGCTCGGCATCTCGGTGAACACGGTCAAGGCCCACATGCGGTCGATCTATCGCAAGCTCGGGGTGGGACGCCGGCGCGAGGCGGTGGTGCAGTCCCGTCAGCTCGGGCTGCTCTGACTCCTCTCCCGCGTTCCGGACCCGGACCGCAGGTCGGCGAGCAGGCCACCGACCACCGCGGTGAGCAGCAGCACGAACGAGATCACGTAGAGCCAGCCGATGAAGGTGAAGGCCAGGCCGATCGTTCCGTACCGTTCGGCGCTGACCTCCAGCGCGCGCGGCAGGTAGACGCCGCCCGCGGCCCGGACGCCGATCATGCAGACCCCGAAGAGCGCCGCGCTGACGAGCAGCCGGCGCCGGTCGAGTCCCGGCCCGAGCAGGATCCGCGGCAGCAGGAAGGCCAGGGCGAAGTCGGCGGCGAAGGTGGAGATCGCCCCGGCGAGGTGGGGCGCCGGGAGTGATCCGGTGAGCCAGCCCAGCAGCCGCGCCACGATCAGGAACAGCACGAGCAGCAGCACGGTGCCGATCTGCCAGGCGGTCGCGGCCGGGCCGGCCTTGCGCCCGGGCGCGGTCCAGATGACCCGGTACGCGCGGTTCAGCGCGCGAGCCAGACCGGTCGCGGAAAGGATCACGATCAGGCTGCTGAGTACGCCGAAGGCGCCGCTGCGGCTGCCGCTGAGGGCGTCGTCGACCAGTTCGACACTGCTCGGCGGCAGGTTCAGCACCTCGTCCAGCTTCTCCCGGGCCCGGTGGCCGAAGAACGCGCCCAGCATGATCAGCATCGGGAAGATCGAGGTGAACGCCTGCGCGGCGAGGGTCATCGCCCGGTCGAAGATCTGCACCCGGATCAGTTCGCTCGCCGTGCCCAGCAACAGGTGCCCGGCCCGGTGGCGCAGGATCGGCGCGGCTCGCGGACGCAGCCACCGGGGCATGGCGGCGAGGACGCTGCCGGGGGTGAAGGCCGGGTCGGGACCCGGCGTGGACGGCTCGGTCACCCCGTCATGGTCGGTGGCCCGGCGGGGCGTGAGCATCATCCGGCACGGATGGCGTCGGCGCGCCGGGCCGCACCGACACTGGCGGCATGCAGCAGCAACCCGATCCTCAGGTGCGCCGGATCGCGGCGCCGGTCTTCTCCGTCCTGGTCCCGCTGATCGTCGGCGCTGTGGCGGTGGCCGTCACCGTGGGCCTGGTGCCCGGCATCACCGCCGACAGCGGGTGGGCGGTGCTGGCCGCCGCCGTCCTGATCGGACTCCTCGGCGCCGTGGTGCGCCCGCTGCTGGTCGTCGTGGTCTCGGCGATCGGCTGGTTCGGTGTGGTGGCCGGCTGGCTGGTCGTCCAGTCGCTGCTCGTCTACGGCGCGCTGCTGCTGGTCCCGGGCATCCACGTGCACGACTTCTGGAGCGCCTTCTGGGCGTCCTGGCTGGGCGCCGCGCTGATGAGCATCGGCATGTGGGCGGTCACCGCCGGGCAGCCCGGCGCGGTCACCCAGCACCTGCTCCGGGTCAACCGGCACTTCCGGCGCAGTGTGCCGAGCACCGACGTGCCGGGCATCATCATGATCCAGATCGACGGGCTGTCGGCGCCGCTGGCCCGCTGGGCGGTCGAGGCCGGCAACCTGCCCACCCTGGGCCGGTGGCTGCGCACCGGCAGCCACACCCTCGCCGAATGGCACGCGCAGCTGCCGGCCACCACGCCGGCCAGCCAGGCGGGGCTGTTGCACGGCGCGAGCGCGCAGGTCCCGGCTTTCCGTTGGTACGAGAAGACAGCCGGCCGTCTCGTGGTGACGAACCACCCCCGTGACAGCGCCCTCGTCGAGTCCCGCTGCTCGAACGGGCGCGGGCTGCTCGCCGACGGCGGGGTCAGCGTCAGCAACGTCTTCTCCGGTGACGCCGCCACCTCGCTGCTGACCATGAGCACGGTCCAGGCGAAGAAGCGGCCCGGCCCGGCCCGGTACCTCAGCGCGTACCTGATGGACCCGTTCGGGCTGACCCGGTCGCTGGTGCTCACCGTCGGCGAGATGGTCAAGGAGCTGTACCAGGCGCGGCGGCAGAAACTGCGGCACGTGCAGCCGCGGATGCGCCGCCACGGGTCGTACGTGCTGCTGCGCGGCGCGACCAATGTGCTGATGCGGCACCTGAACCTGGCGATCGTCGCCGAGCAGATGATGCGTGGCGCGCCCTCGGTCTTCTGCGACTTCGTCGACTACGACGAGATCGCGCACCACGCGGGCCCGGCCCGGCCGGAGTCGCTGGCCTCCCTGGAGGGCATCGACGGGGTGCTGGCCACCCTGGAGGAGGTCGCGGCGGCGGCGCCCCGGCCGTACCACTTCGTGGTGCTCTCCGATCACGGGCAGAGCCAGGGCGCCACCTTCGAGCAGCGCTACGGCATCCGCCTGGACGACCTGGTCGAGCAGTTGACCGCGGCCGGCGAGGTGGTCGTCACCGAGGACAACGAGCAGGAGGGGCGGGCCGGGGCGCTGCGGGCGGGGCTCACCCGTACGGTCAAGGAGCAGGAGCGACCCGCCGGGGAGCCGGCGGCGGACCGCCCGGAGATCGTCATCGCGGCCTCGGGGAACCTCGCGCTGGTCTATTTCGCCAGGCTGGCCGGCCGGGTCACGCTGGAGGAGATCGAGAGCCGGCACCCGAAGCTGCTGACCGGGTTGCTGGAGCATCCCGGCGTCGGCTGGGTGATGACGCGCTCGCGCGCCGAGGGCCCGGTGGTGCTGGGCCGCTCCGGGCGGCGCCGGCTCGACGACGACAAGGTGGAGGGCCTGGATCCGCTGCTCGGGTTCGGCCCGTTCGCCGCCGACGACCTGCGCCGGCACGACGGCCTGGAGAACACCGGCGACCTGGTGATCAACAGCCTGTGGGATCCGGTGACCCAGGAGGTCGCCGCGTTCGAGGAGCTGATCGGCTGCCACGGTGGCCTGGGCGGCTGGCAGAACCGGCCGGTGCTCATCCACCCCCGCTCGCTCACCGCGCCGGGCGAGCTGGTCGGCGCCGACGCGGTGCACCACCTGCTCTGCGACTGGATGGAGCAGGTCGGCTGCCGGACCCCGAAACGGGACCTCATCCTTCCGGGGTGAACCCGGCATCGTCCGTGGCGGCGCACGATGGCCTCCACCGTCCCCAGGGGAGAGGGAACCGCCATGTGCCGCTGGCTGGCCTATTCCGGTACGCCCATCCGGCTCGAAGAACTGCTCTACAAACCGCGTTACTCGCTGATCGACCAGAGCATGCACTCCCGTTACGGGGTGGAGACCACCAACGGCGACGGCTTCGGCGTCGGGTGGTACCCGCTCGACGGGCCGGCCGAGCCCTCGCTGTTCCGCGGCGTCGGTCCCGCCTGGAGCGACGCGAACCTGCGGGAACTGGCCCGGTCCACGGCCTCGCCGCTGTTCCTGGCGCACATCCGGGCCAGCACCGGCACACCGGTGCAGCAGACCAACTGCCACCCGTTCCGCTACCAGAACTGGCTGTGGCTGCACAACGGGGCGATCCGCGACTTCCACCGGCTCAAGCGGGACCTGGTCCTCGCCGTCGACCCGGAGCTCTACCCGTCGCTGGCCGGCTCCACCGACTCCGAGGTGATGTTCTACCTGGCGCTGACCTACGGCCTGCGGGACCGGCCGGTGGCGGCGGTCGAGCGGATGGCCGGGCTGGTCGAGTCGGTCGGCCGTGCCAACGGCGTGCCGCAGCCGCTGCAGATGACCGTGGCCACCACCGACGGCGACCGCACCTGGTGCTTCCGCTACTCCAGCGAAGGCCACAGCCGCTCGCTGTACTACAGCACCGCGATCTCCGCGCTGCACACGCTCTACCCGGAGAACGACCGGCTGCGCCGGCTCTCCGACGAGACCCGGCTGGTCGTCTCGGAGCCCCTCGTCGATCTGGAGGGCGCCTGGCAGCCGGTTCCGGAGTCCAGTTACGGAGTGGTCCAGAAGGGTGACGACGAGCTGGGCCGGTTCGAACCCGCCGTACCGTGAGCGGAGTCTCCCGATGGTCTTCCACGTCGACTCGGAGATCGGGCGGCTGCGCCAGGTGATCCTGCACCGCCCCGGCGTCGAGCTGAGCCGGCTCAGTCCGGGCAGCGTCCGGGACCTGCACCTCGACGGTGTCCCGTGGGCCCGCCGCGCGCGCGAGGAGCACGACTCCTTCGCCGAGGTGCTGCGCGAGCGCGGGGTGAAGGTGCACTACTTCGCCCGGCTGCTCAGCGACGTCCTGGACATCCCGCCGGCACGGGCGTGGATCCTGGACCGCATCGTCACCGGCGACACCGTCGGGCCCACCCTGGCCGGCCCGTTGCGCCGGCTCGCCGAGCAGGCGGAGAGCGAGAAACTGGCCGACTATCTGATCGGCGGGGTGCTGAAGAGCGAACTGGCCGGGTTCACCGTCAACAGCCTGCGCTGGGAGCTGCTCGGCGCCGACGACTTCGTGCTCGGCCCGCTGCCGAACCACCTGTTCCAGCGGGACAGCTCGGCCTGGATCTACGGCGGCGTCAGCATCAACCCGATGGCCCGCTGGGCCCGGCTCCGCGAGTCCGTGCACAGCGCGGCGATCTACCGGTTCCACCCGATGTTCACCCTCACCGACTTCACCGTCTGGTACGGCGGCGACGACCGCTCCCACCGGCCGGCCACCCTGGAAGGGGGCGACATCCACGTGCTCGGCGGCGGCGCCGTGATGATCGGGCTGGGGGAGCGGTCCACCGCGATGGGCCTGGAGAACCTCGCCCACGGCCTCTTCCGGGCCGGTGCGGCCAACCGGGTGATCGCGGTCGAGCTGCCGCGCTCGCGCCGGACGGCCCACCTGGACACCGTGCTGACCATGGTCGACCGGGACACCTTCGTGCGCTATCCCTACCTGCGCGGACCGCTGCGCTCCTGGACCGTGCTGCCGGGCGACGACCCGGACGGGTTGCGCGTGACCCGCAACGACGACCTGTTCGCGACCCTGGCCGAGGCCATCGGCATCGAGAAGATCCAGATCCTGGAGACCACCGAGCAGGTCCGGGCCGCCCAGCGCGAGCAGTGGGACGACGGAACCAACTTCCTCGCCGTCGAACCCGGCGTGATCATCGGGTACGAACGTAACGTGACCACCAACACCTACCTGCGCCGCCAGGGCATCGAAGTGATCACCGTGGCCGGCGGCGAGCTCGGCCGTGGCCGCGGCGGACCGCGCTGCATGACCTGCCCGCTCGAGCGCGATGCCGCCTGAGCCGCGGTCCGGCGAGCCGGTCGTCGTCGCGCACCTGTCCGACCTGCATCTCGGCGCCCACCACCAGGACGCCGTGGACGGCCTCGCCGCGGACGTCGCCGCCGCCCGGCCGCACCTGACCGTGGTCACCGGCGACTGCACGATGCGGGCCCGCACGGCCGAGTTCCGGCAGGTCCGCGAGCTGCTCGACCGGCTGCCCGGGCCGGTGCTCACGGTCACCGGCAACCACGACCTGCCCCTGCTCAGCGCGCGGCGGGTGCTCGACCCGTACGGTCGCTTCCGGAGCTGGATCGACGCCGACCTGGACCCGGTCGTCCGGATCCCCGGTCTCACCGCCCTGGGCCTGCAGTCGATGCCGCGCTGGCGGTGGAAGAACGGCCGGGTCACCGGCGAGCAGGCCGGCGCGGTGCGGCGGGTGCTGGGCGGCGCTCCGCCCGGTGACGTCCGGCTGCTCGCCCTGCACCACCCGCCGCTCGCCACCGGAACCGCGCGGATCATCGGGCGGCGCCGGTTGCTCGGTGCGGTCCGCGACGCCCGGGTGGACCTGGTGCTGGCCGGGCACACGCACGTCCCGGACGTGCGCGCCGGGCACCGGTCCCGGCCGGTCTTCGTGGTCGCCGGCACCGCCACCAGCCACCGGATCCGGGGCATCGGCCGGTCCTGGAGCCTGATCACCGTCGACCGCGGGGCGATCGTCGTCGGCGAGCGCTTCCTCGGGCCGGACGGCTGGCACACCGGCCGGGTGGTGAGCTTCCCGCAGCTCAGTGCAGAAACGTCTTGAGGCCGATCAGCGCCATGCCGAATGCCCCGGCCACCAGGGTGGACACGATCTGCTCGGCCCGGGTGAGCCGGCCGCCGGCGCCCATCCGCCAGCCCGCGACGCTGAGCAGCAGCGTGGTGCAGACCAGCGAGGCGATCTCCGCGTTGATCAGCCGGACACCGGTCAGCCGGATCAGCAGCAGCACCAGCAGCGGCAGGGCGGTCGCGGTGACCAGCTCCCAGCCGTGGGTCAGATGATGGCGGACGGTGTGCCAGGTCGGCCGTCGCCCCGAGTGGATACGCTCGGCGACGATCCGGGCGTAGCGCTCGGCGGCCCAGTACACGGTGAGCGTGACCAGCACTCCGACGACCACCGCCACCGCCGTCTTCGCGTGCGAGGCGACCACCACGGCGCCACCTACGATCAGCCCGTAGATGCCGGCCGCGGTGGCCTCCTCGGTTTCGTGGGTCAGGCGGACACGGATCGAACCGGGCATCAGATCCTCCGTCGGCAGGCGTTCGCACCGAGACTCGCCCAGTTCGGGTGTGGACTCCTCATCCGGCCGGGGTGAACCCGGCCGGGACCGGCACGTTGATGCTGTCGGGGAAGGACCGGGGGAAGGACGACGACCATGGGCAACGAGCTGCGCCGCCGCTCGGACCGCATCGAGCGCACGATGGTCCTGGTGCTGCTCGTGCTCTTCCTGGTGGGCGCCCCGCTGCTCACCTGGTGGGCCGCCCGGGCCAGCTACCTGAGCGACGTGCGCGCCCAGGAGTGGGAGAAGCACCACGTCTTCCGGGTCGAGGGTGTGCTGGTCACCGAGCCGGAGGTGCTCGGCGCCGGGGACTCGCGCACGGTTCCCGCCCGTGCGGCCCGGGCCACCTGGTCGGCGCCGGACGGCACCCCGCGCAGCGGCATCGTGCAGGTCTCCCCGCAGGCCCGCCGCGGCGACCGGGTCCCGGTCTGGGTGGACGACCGCGGCGTGCTGCGCGGCCCGCCGCCGCAGCGTCACCCGGTCGGGCAGGCCCTCCTGATCGCCGGCGCGGTGCTGCTCTGCCTCGCGGCTCTCCTGGCCGGCTGCCGCGCGATCGGCCGGGCCCTGCTCGACCGGCAGCGGGCGCGGGCCTGGCAGCGGGAGTGGCGGGAGGTCGGCCCGCAGTGGAGCCGTTCATCCGGTGCGAGTGACGCCTGACCGGAGCCGACCGCCGATCCTGGGCCGATGACGGAGAGAACCAGTACCGGACGGTTCGCGCCCGGCTTGCGGCAGGCCCTGATCGCCTTCGCGCTGGCCCAGTTCATCTGCAGCTTCGCCGGCTCCAACATGAACGTGATGATCAGCGACATCAGCGAGGACCTGAACACCACGGTCCAGGGCGTACAGCTCGCCATCACGCTCTTCCTGCTGGTGATGGCCGCGCTGATGATCCCCGGCGGCAAACTGACCGACCTGCTCGGCCGCAAGTGGTGCCTGATCGCCGGCCTCCTGCTGTTCGGCACCGGCGCGCTGCTGAGCGCGTTCGCGCCAGGCATCGGCATCCTGGTCATCGGTTACTCGATCTTCGAGGGGGTGGGCACGGCCCTGCTCATCCCACCCGTCTACATCCTGACCACCCTGCTGTTCACCGACATCGGCTCCCGGGCCCGCGCCTTCGGCGCGATCAGCGCGATGGGTGGCATCGGCGCGGTGGCCGGCCCGCTCATCGGCGGCTTCGTCGCCTCGGCGATCCACTGGCGGGCCGCCTTCGTCCTGCAGGCGGTGATCGTCCTGGTGATCGTGCTGCTCGCCCGCCGCGCGGTCCGGGACCCGCTGCCGGCCGACCGGGGCATGCCGTTCGACGTGCTCGGCGCGGTGCTCTCCGCCGCCGGCCTGATCCTGATCGTGATGGGCATCCTGGTCAGCGACGAGAACGTCTGGGCGATGCTGGGCCTGATCGTGGCCGGCGCCCTGATGCTGGTCTGGTTCTTCGCCACGGTGCGGGCCAAGGAGCGCACCGGCCGGGAGCCGCTGCTGTCCACCGTGCTTTTCCGCAATCGCGTCTCCAACCTGGGCCTGATCACCCAGAACATGCAGTGGCTGATGGTGATGGGCTGCTCCTTCGTGGTCTCCACCTATCTGCAGGTGGTCAAGGGCTACAACGCGATCGAGACCGGTGGCGTGTTCACCGCCACCACGGTCGGCGTGCTGATCTCGTCGGTGGCGGCCGGCCCGATGGCCCGGCGGTGGCCGCAGCGCACCCTGATCATCAGCGGGTTCCTGACCACCATCGCCGGGATCGCGCTGCTGCTCCTGCTCGGCGGCACCGGCAACGGGATCGCGGCGATGCTGCCCGGCCTGTTCGTGATCGGTCTCGGCCTGGGCGGGATGCTCACCCCGTCGGTCAACGTGGTGCAGTCCAGCTTCGGCGAGGACCTGCAGGGCGAGATCTCCGGCCTGTCGCGCAGCGTCTCTAACCTGGGCTCGTCGCTGGGCGCGGCGCTCACCGGCACCATCCTGGTGTCCCAGGTGGACAGCGCGGCGCCCGGCCGGGCGTACGTCTGGGCCATGATCGCGGTGGCCGGCGCCGGTGTGATCGGCCTGGTGGCCGCCGCCTATCTGCCGCGTGGCGGCTTCACCCCGGCCTCGGCCGCGCAGCCCGCGCCCGCGGGCGGGTCACGCAGCACATAGTCGATGGCCGCGGCCGGCAGCCGCTCCTGTTCCCGGGCCAGCAGCAGCATGGCCCGGGCGTCGGCCGGGGTGGGCCGGGCCGGGTCGAGAGCGCGCGGCCACAACCGCCCGTGCCGCACCGCGGCGATCTCCGCCGAGATCACCAGCACGTTGCTGAGCAGGTAGAGCAGGGTGAAGAAACCCGCCACGGTGGCGAACGCGCCGTAGACGCGCCCCGCCGAGCGGATCAGCTCGGGCAGCACCGCGGCGCCGAGGTTGAGCACCAGCGAGGTCGCCACCGCGCCCGGCAGCGCGGCCGGCCAGAGCGCGGACAGCGGCGCCGGCCGGGCCAGCAGCAGGCGGGCGACCGTGGTCAGCACGGCGAAGACGACCAGGCAGGAGCCCACGAACGCGGCCAGGCGGGAGAGCGCCGGCAGCGACGCGGCGATGACCGTGAACGCGCCGGCGGCGACCGTCCCGGCCAGGATGATCGCCAGCCCGGCGATCACCCGCAGGTAACGGCCGATCACCCCGGGCCGCCGCAGGTACGGCACACCCGCGACGTGGTTGAGGGTCTCGTAGGCGGAGACGACCACCCCGGTCCCGGAGAAGATCAGCCCGGCGATGCCGACGGCCAGCGCGACGGACGACGACGACAGGGTGGCCAGCGACTGCTCCATGCCGTCCTGCAGCGCCGGCGGCACGATCGCGGTGACCACCTCCTGCCGCAGGCCGGGCCGCCGGGCCAGCACCTCGGACACGATCGTCACGCCGAGCAGCAGCGTGGGGAAGAGGCTCAGGAACCCGTAGTAGGTGATCAGGGCGGCCTCGCGCAGGCCGCCGTCGTCCAGGTACTTGCAGATCACCGCGTAGCAGAAGCCCAGCGCGGGACGCCGCCGCTGCAGGTCGTCGAGGCGGCGGACGATCACGACCCGTACGCGTCGGCCACCTCGCCGCCGTGCGCGGCGACCGAGTAGACGACCACGGCGGACAGCCCGACGGCGAGCACCGACCAGACCGGATGGGCGTGGTGGAAGGCGAAGTTGACCAGCGCGGTCAGGCAGCCGATCAGGACCGCCAGGACCCGTGCCCACCCCGTCCCGCGGATCAGGCCGACGCCGGTGACCACGGCGCCCGCGCCGAGCACCAGGTGCAGCCAGGCCAGGGCGGTCAGCGACACCGGCAGCAGCTGGTCGGCCCGGGTGCCGGCGAGGACCTCCGGGCGCAGCAGCGCGAGGAGACCCACGCACAGGTGCACGGTGCCGAGCAGCACCAGCAGGATGCCGCCGAACAGCACCCAGGCGACCCAGCCGGTGGCCCGGCTCTGCTCCACTCGCATCGTCGGTCTCCTCCCGGCCCGGGTTCAGCAGGATCCGGAGATCGCGGTGCGCAGGCCCTCGGCGCTGGTGCGTACCCCCTGGACCGCGGTGCGGACCGCGGACAGGTTGGCGGTGCTCGGATCGGTGCGGGCGGTCTCGGCGCTGACCTTGAGCTGGTCCACCGAGCTCCTCAGCGCGTCGGCCTGGGGCGCGTACTGGGCCTTGGCCTCGGTGATCAGCTGGTTGAGCTGGTTGAGCAGCTCGGCGGCGTAGGGCCGCAGCGCGGTCAGTCCGTTCTCCGAGACGTTGACGTTCCTGATCTGCTGGACGGTGTTCTGCACCTCGGCGAAGGCGTCGCAGAGTGCCTGGTTGTCACCCCCGCCACTGTTGGTGGTGCTGGCCGTGCAGCCGCCGGCCGCGAGGGCGACGACGGCCGCGGCAGCGGTCAGGGTTCTCCGGAAACGGTTCATGCCGCCGAGGATGCGCCGCGCGCCCGGCCGCGTCCTCATCCGGCGCGGGTGAGGACGCGGCCGGTGTCCGCCAGCACGATCGTCGCAGGGGCTGTGGTACGCCCCGCAGCGTCGAGTGGAGGAGCGCAAACCTATGGCCATCGGTCCCGTCCAGCTGCTGGTGCTGGGCTTCAAACACCCGAATTTCCACGGCGAGATCATCGAGGAGCTGGAGCGGCTCAAGCAGAGCGACACGGTGCGGGTGATCGACGCGCTCGCGGTCTACAAGACGGCCGACGGCGAGCTGGAGGCCGAGCACCTGAGCAACCTCACGAAGGAGGAGGCGGTCGAGATCGGCAGCAAGATCGGTGCCCTGATCGGTCTCGGCTTCGAGGGCGAGGCGGGTGCCGCGGCCGGCGCCATGAAGGGCGCGGAGCTGGCGTCCGAGGAGGGCGTCGCGGTCTTCGACGACCCGCAGGCGTGGGACGTGCTCGCCGAGATCCCGAACGACAGCGCCGCGGCGCTGCTGCTGATCGAGCACCACTGGGCGGTGCCGCTGCGCGACGCGATCGCCCGGGCCGGCGGCTTCCGCGTCGCCGACGGCTTCATCAGCCCGCTGGATCTCGTCGGCATCGGCCTGATCGCGGCCGAGGAGGCCAAGGAACTGCACGACCTGGAGACGGCCGGAGCCAAGGCCTGACGAGAGAGGAGAGGCAGATGTTCGGTACAAGGAGAGTGGCCCGGCGCACGAGCCGGCGCACCGCACGCCGGGTGGACCGGCGGCAGGATCGCCGCCGGTTCTGACCGGTGCTCAGCTGCGGCGGTTGGTGAGAGCCAGCCGCCGCAGTCGTGTCCAGTCCAGCTCCGGGCGGGCCGGCCGGACGCCGGGGCGGTGCCGCGGCACCCGCACCCGCAGGGCTCCGGGGCGGATCGCGCAGCGTACCGGGGTGGGCATCAGGATCGACTCGCCGTCGACGCCGACCGGGACGGTGGGGGTGTCGGCGTCGACGACCGCCTCGGCGGTGTTCCGCACGGTCACCGCCCGGGTCCGGCCCCGCTCGCTGATCAGCGCGGCCGCGTCGGCGGCGCCCCGGACGGAGACCGCCAGCACGCCGAGCGTCCCGCCGTCCAGCCGGGGCCGTTCGCCCAGCCCGGCCACGTCGTCCGCGGTGTACGGGTTGTTGCTGATCAGCACGGCCTGCGGGCCGGTGACGGTGACCCCGTCCACGTCGAGCCGCAGGTGCGTCCCGTGCTCGCCGGTGAGCACCTCGGGCAGCAGGTTCAACGTCGTGCCGACCTTGTCGTCGCGGTAGGCGGGACTCTGCACGATCGCCGCGTAGGCGCCGAACGAGGCGTTGTTGACGAACGTCCGGTCCCCGATCAGGCCCAGGTCGATGCGCAGCTCCACGCCGTCGGTGAGCGCGTCCAGACAGGTCGACGGATCCTCCCGGTCCAGGCCGAGGTCCAGCGCGAAGTGGTTGCGGGTGCCCGCGGAGATGACCAGGAACGGCAGCCCGTGCTCGGCGGCGATCCCGGCCACCAGCGCCTGGGTGCCGTCGCCGCCGGCCACCCCGAGCAGGTCGGCGCCGTCGCGGACGGCCTGCCGGGCGACCGCGGCGACGTCCACCGCCGGGCCGTCCAGCACGTAGACCTCCGCGCCGAGCGCCCGGGCCCGCTCGGCCAGGTCGAACCGCTCGACCTTGCCGCCACCCGAGCGCGGATTCATGATCAGGTACGGGCGGCGGGGCGGCGGGGTCTCGTACTCCACCGGGGTCTCGTCGTGCTCCGGCGCCAGCGCGCGCCGTCCGGCGGCCACCGCGGCCGACCAGAGCAGCCCGAAGGCGACCACCACCCAGATCAGGTTGGCCCGGGCGAACAGCACCGCGACGACCAGCGGGGCCAGCACCACCACCGCGCCGGCCACCCAGCGCAGCACACCGCGATGGGTCAGGAACCACCACGCGGCGGCCAGCCCGATCGCCGAGCCGATGCCGCCGACCAGCAGCAGCCCGAGGCTGCCGCGGAGGCCGGCGACGGCGAGCACGAGAAGCACGGCCGCTGCCGCCGTGACGAAGGCCAGCCGTGCCAGCCAGTGCCGCGACGAGGGCACATCGACAGTCTCCACCATGTTGACAGCGTCGCGCCGGGCCGGACGCCGCGCTTCATACCGGCGGGATGAGGCGTAACCCATCGGTACCGGCGGATCGTCATCGGCGTGTCTAAGAACTCAGCCCCCGGGAGCCGATTGCGGCACCGCGCCGAAGTGCCCTTCTACGTGTTCATGGTGGTCCTCAACCTGATCATCATCTGGTTGATCGTCCAGGCGGCGATCACGCTGCCACTTCTGCCCGAGCGGCTGCAGGACTCGGCCTGGGCTACTACGGTCCGTTCCGCCTTCATCGGGCTACTCCTGCTGGTCCCGGCGCTCGTGGTGATCCGTGAGACGCAGCGCGCCTCGATCCGCGGCACCGCCGTCGAGCTCTCCCCACGGCAGTACGGCGACCTGTACGAGGTGGCCGACGATTTCTCGCGCAAGCTCGGCCTGCGCCGCCGCCCCAACTTCTTCCTGGCGAACGGCAACGGCACGCTGAACGCGTTCGCCGCGCAGGCGACCGGTCACGACTACGTGGTGCTCGCCAACGAGCTGTTCGTGAACCTCTACAACAACAACCGGGACGGGCTGCGGTTCATCCTCGGCCACGAGCTCGGGCACATCAAACTGCACCACGTCTCGCTCTGGTACCAGCTCTCGGTCGCCTACTCCGAGCGCATCCCGATCCTCGGCCCGACGCTGTCCCGGCTGCGGGAGTACTCGTGCGACCGGCACGGGGCGTACCTCTGCCCGGGCGGTGCGACCGGCCTGGTGATCCTGGCCTCCGGCCGGCACACCGAGCACACCACCGACGTGGAGGAGCTGGTCCGGCAGGGGCAGGGACTGCGCGGCTTCTGGGTCGAGCTGGCCCAGCTGCCGATGTCGCACCCGTTCACCGTGCGGCGGCTGGAGCGGCTGTTCCGCCTCGGCCTGCTGCGCTCCCGGGTCCGTGAGGCGGAGCACGGCACGCCGGTCTGAGCGGCCTCATCCGTTCGGGATGACGTGCCGCCCGGCCGGGGCGGAAAGGCTGAGGATCAACGCGACAGCGAGGAGGAGCGGGATGGGGGCGAAGGCCGAGCGGGGACTGCGCCCGTGGCAGGTGGAGCTGCTCAAGCTCCAGCGGCACCTGGAGCTGGAGAACCTGCGCATGATCGTGCTCTTCGAGGGCCGCGACGCGGCCGGCAAGGGCGGCTGCATCCGCCGGATCACCCGGTTCATGAACGAGAAGCACTACCGGGTCGTCGCGCTCGGCCGCCCCACCCAGGAGCAGCGGTCGCAGTGGTACTTCCAGCGCTACGTGGCCCAGTTCCCGGCCGGCGGCGAGATGGTCCTGTTCGACCGGAGCTGGTACAACCGCGCGATGGTCGAGCGGGTCTTCGGCTTCTGCAGCCCGAAGGAGTACCGCGACTTCCTGCTCGGCGTCACCGGTTTCGAGAAGGACCTGGTCCGCCAGGGCACGATCCTGGTGAAGCTCTACTTCAGCGTCACCCGCGAGGAACAGGCCCGCCGGTTCGAACGCCGCCGGACCGACCCGCTGCGGCAGTGGAAGCTCAGCGAGATCGACATGCAGGCGCAGGACCGCTGGGACGACTTCACCTTCCGCAAGTACGAGATGCTCCATCGCACCGACACCCGGGCCGCCCCGTGGCAGATCATCCGCTCCAACGACAAGGAGCGCGCCCGGCTGAACACCATGAAGGTCATCCTCAACGCGGCCGACTACAAGGGACGCGATCCCGATCTCGACTTCACACCGGACCCGGCCATCGTGGTCCCCGGCGTGGAGGAGATCGCCGTGATGGATGCCCAGCGGGAGCGGAGCGGCAGGTTCACCGGGTGAGGAGGTCATGATCGTGCCCGAGGCGTCATACCAGGTCAGAGTCTCCGGGGTGATTCCCGACGAGGTGCTGGCGGAGTTGCGCGACCTCACGGTCAGCGTCGAACCGCCGGAGACCGTTCTGCACGGGTCGCTGCCCGACCAGTCGGCCGTGGTCGGCCTGATCTCCCGGATCCACGGACTCGGGCTGCGGCTCATCGAGGTGCGCCGGCTGCCCGCGGAGGAGGGTCCGGACGCTCAGCCGGGACCGTCGCTTTGAGGACGCCGCGAACCCGCGGCGGTTACGGCCTCGTGCTGCTGCTGATCGTCGTCACGTACGTCCTGGCACTGCTCAGCGAGGAGCGCTGGATGGTGTCGGTGCTCCTGTTCGTGCAGACCGGCACGGTGTGGCAGACGTTGCGGGTCTCCCAGGCCCGGGCCGGGATGCGGCTGATCGCCGGCCTGGTGTTCGCGCTGGCGCTGGTCGCGGCCGGGCTCAACGCCTTCGCCCGCAACGTGCCGCTGATCGGCTTGACCTTCATGGCCGCCAGCGCCCTGTACCTGCTGGCCCCGTTCTCCATCGTCCGGGACCTCGGCCGGCACCGTGGGGTCGATCAGCAGACGATGATGGGCGCGCTCGCCGCGTACCTGCTCATCGGGATGGCGTTCGCGTTCGCCTACGAGTGCGTGGCGGCGATCCAGCCCGGCCCGCTCTTCGGCGAGAACGGCGACGGCTCGCTCGCCGACTCGCTGTTCTTCAGCTTCGTCACGATGACCACCACCGGGTACGGCGACCTCGTCCCGGCGGCCAACCCGGCGCAGAGCATCGCCGTGCTGGAGGCGCTGATCGGCACCCTGTTCCTGGTCACCGCCGTGGCCAAGGTGGTGGACCGGTGGCGGCCGCGCAACTGGGGCGCGGACCCGACGAGTCGCTCATCCACCGAGGATGACGCGCCCGGGCCGGGCCGGCGGTGAGCATTCCGGCAGCACCGTACTGAGGAGTTCCCGTGCTGTGGTCACTGTTGTTCCTCGCGTTTCTGCTGCTTCTCGGCGCCGCCGCCCGGGAACGCCGGGGCCGGCGTGGTTTCGTCGACGGCGGCGGCGCCTTCTGGTGCCGGATCCGCACGATCGGCGACCCGCCGCGGGGCTGGCGGCGGCTGCGCCGCCGATGGTCCCGGCGGATGTGGGCGCGCTGGTCCGGTGACGTGCTGGTGGTCCGGCGCGGGCCGGTGCTCGACCGCACGGTCCGCCTGGCGGCGCGCGTCTCCCCGGTGGGCGTCTACGTGCTCCCGGCCCGGGACGCGAAACGGTGCGGAGCCCACCCCATCGCCGTCCGGCTGTGGATGCACGACGGGCCGCTGGTGGAGGTGACGGCCACCGAGTCCGAGCGCACCGAGCTGGTCGGGCCGTTCCTCGCCGCCGCCTTCAACGACCTGCCCAAGGCGCCGGTGCCCCGGCGCGAGATCTGAATCTGCGGAATGGAGGTGCCCGCCGTGTCCCGGACCTGGAACTGGGTGCAACTCGTCACGGGTCTGCTGACCCTCGTCCTCGGCGTCGTCGCGTTCGCCTGGCCGGAAGCCACCCTGCGGGTGGTGGGCTTCCTCTTCGGCCTGAACCTGCTGGTCGCCGGCCTGGCCCGGACGGCGGTGCTGCTGTTCTCGGCCGGCTATCCGATGCTGAACCGGATCCTCGGCATCATCTTCGGCGTCTTCGTCGCCATCGTCGGCATCCTCTGCCTGCGCAACGTCGCCGGCTCGGTGGCGCTGCTGCTGCTGATCGTCGCGATCGGCTGGCTGCTGGACGGGCTCGCCGAGATCGTCCTGGCGATCGGGTCCGACCGCGCCGGCCGGGGCTGGCGGATCGGCGTCGGCGCGGTCGCCATGCTCGCCGCGATCGGCCTGCTGATCTGGCCCGGGATCGGCCTGGCCACGTTCCTGTTCATCGGTGCGACCCTGCTCTGCTTCCTCGGCATCTGCCTGATGTTCGTCGCCATCGCCGGCCTGCGCGCCCGCCCGGCCTGAGAGCCCTACGCCCGCACGGTCCGCCGGCTCCGCAGGCGGACCATCGGGGCGTACGGGTCGCCGAACCGGCCGCCGTACCAGGCGCCGAAACCGGCCAGGAGCAGCCCGGCCAGCTCGACGAGCAGCAGTCCCGGGTCGGCGGCCCGGTCCGGGTCGCGGAAGCGCATGAGTGTCAGCACCGCGAACAGGATCAGCACGCCGAAGTCCATCAGCAGGCTGATGAAGGCGATCCGGGCCAGCGCCGGATCGTGGGCGCCGAACGCGTCGACGCCGGCGGCCAGCGCCGCCACCAGGCCGCCCACCAGTCCGGCCACGATGTTCCAGTAGGCCAGCGTGCCGATCAGCCGGGGCGCGCCGAGCACGGTGGCCAGGTCGAAGAGCACCGCCATGGTGAACAGGCCGAGCGGGAACATCAGCAGCAGCGGACGCACCGCCTGACCGGCGAGAAGGAGTCGGCTCTGCACCACTCCAGCGTCGGACGGGGAGTCCGTCGCTACGTCATCCCCAGCGGGTGAATCACCGTTCTACCGGGTGAAATCGCCGTACCGTGCGGGCCAGCGCCCGGTAGAGCGGGTGGCCGCAGAGCACACCGAGGGCGATCGCGACCATCGAACCGGCCGCGTCGACCAGATCCTCCGCGCCGCGCACCGTGGACTCGCCGAGGTACTCGGTGACGCCGATCAGGGTCAGCGCGCCCGGCACCAGCAACCAGAAACCGGGCAGGAACGAGACCAGCGCCGGTGGCCCGGACGGCGCCTGCTCCACCAGGTAGGCGACCACGGTCAGCACCAGCGCGCCGGCGAAACCGCTCAGGTAACCGCCGAGGACCAGACCGCCCAGGTACTGACCGGTCCAGCCGGCGTAGAGCACCAGGCACAGCCAGCCCAGCGAGCGTGGCGGGCCGGCCAGCATCAGGTAGTTGCCCAGACCGACGATCGCGGTGCCGGCCCACGGCGCCCACCAGCCCAGCGTGTTGGTCTCGACGCCGGGCGGCGCGCCCGGCGTCGGCACGCCGACCGCCTGCGCCGCCCCGATGATCCCGAAGGCGAGCAGCGCCAGCTGCAGGATGCCGGCCACCAGCCGGCTCGCTCCGGTCACCATTTCGTACGCCGAGAGCTCCACCACCGCCATGGTCAGCATCGCGCCGGGCAGGAACGTGCACAGTGGCGCCACCATGGCCCGCAGGTCGGCCTCGCCCCATCCGGAGTCGGCCAGCAGGAAGGTCACCGAGGCGACGACGAACGCGGCCACCACCGGCATGATCATCTGAAGGCTGGACCAGCGGGCGCCGGTGAGCTTGAGCAGCCCGACCAGGAGCCCGAAGATCCCGGCCAGCAGCAGATCGCTCCAGGTCGGCATCAGGATCATGCAGATGCCGACGGTCAGCAGGGCGTGCCCGAGGACCCGGACCAGGGTGCGGAAGCGGGGGCGCATGGAGACCACGGCCAGCACCTGGCGGCTGCCGACGGCCGGGTCGATCGCCCCGTGCTCGGCGGCCCGCAACAGCCGGTAGAGCTCGGCCGTCTGGTCCAGGCGCAGGCCACCGCCGAGCTGCTTGGTCGGTTCCTGCGTCACCGGCTGGCCCGGCGCCAGCGACACCACCAGGAAGGTGGGGAAGACGCTGATCCGGGCGTCCGGGGCGCCGTAGGCGGTCGCCACCCGTACCAGATGTTCCTGGATCTGGTTGACCGCCTCCCGGCGGCCGTGAGGCCGCTGCCCAGGAAGAGCAGGAACTCCAGGAGGTCGCGTTCGGACGTGATCGCCTTGGTCATCTGCCCTCCCTCCCGCAGCAAGCTATGGCCTGGCGGAGGCGACGGAATCATCCGCCGCGAAGGATCCCGGTCCCGGCCGGTGCCGGGAAGCTGATCACATCGACATCACGAATCGTCACCTGACCCGGTTGTTCTCCGGCGCTGTCCTGCGGGGGCTGGACAGTCGCCCGGAACGCCGGGTGCCGCAGCGGCCCGGCCGGCTCACAGTGCTTCCTCCGTGGGGGTGGAAGCAGCACTGGAGACCCGCCGAGGTGCCGCAGCGGCCGGGCCCGGTGCTTGTCCCGCCCGGGCCCCGCCGGCTCGCAGTGTCGTCTCTCCGGGGGGACGAGACGGTCCTGCGAGCCGGCCCTCCATCCGGGGTCGAGAGTGAGGGAGCCGGAATGACTCAACGGGCGATAGGCCTGGTGGCCGGTGTCGTCATGGTCTTCGGGGTGGCCGCGTGCGGTGGTGACGGTGACGGTGGTGGCATCGCGTTGCCGTCGGAGCGGCCGTCCGTCGAGGTCTCGCTGGACCGGCCCTCGCTGGACGCGCCCCAGCGCAGCAGCACCCCGGAGGAGACACGGACCGAGCGCACCGAGGAGCCCGAGCCGACCCGCACTCAGGAGCCGACTCGTACTCAGGAGCCGACCCGCACTCAGGAGCCCACTCCCACTGAGGAGCTCGAGCCGACCCGCACTCAGGAGCCCACGCGCACCGAAGAACCCACCGAGGAACCCACCGAAGAATCTGCTGAAGAACCCGCCGCGGCCGCGAGCGCGGCGGCCGTGCCGGTCTCGGACGACACCGGCTCCGGCGGCGTCCTCGGCTGGCTGCTGCTGTTCGTGCTGCTCGGCGGCACGATCGCGATCGTGCTGGTCAGCCGGTCGCGGCGGGTGGCGGTCTGGGAGGCGGAGTCGAGCGCGCTGACCGCCGAGACCCGCAGCGTGACCGGCATCCGCCTGCCCCCGGTGCTCACCGCCCGGACCGCGGCCGACCGGTCGCTCACCTGGCCGCAGGTCCGCGACGACCTGATCGACCTCGCCGCCCGGTGGGGGAGCCTGGCCACCCGTGCTCCCGACGACGACCACCAGGTCGCCGCCGGCACGATCGCCGCGCTGCTGCGCGACCTGGTCCCGGCGATCGACGCGGAGAACGAGGCGCTCGCCACCGGCCGCGACTGGGGCCGCCTGCGCCCGCAAGTGGACGGCATCCTGAACTCGCTGAACGCGATCCTCGTGCCCCGCCCGGCGCCGGGGCCGGTGCCACCGACCGATCCCGGGCCGGCGCCGTACCCAGCTTGACGGACTATGGTGATCAGTTGTCGCCTATCCGGCAGTGCGCTCGTGAATTCGCTGGTGGCGCGTAGCTTCGGCCGGTGTGCGGGCCGGCGCCCCAGACAGTGATCGCGGGTGATGCAGCGGTGAGCTTCCCGGACCCCCGAAACCCCGTGGACTATCTCGCGGTCGGTGCCGGGCGTCCGGTGGTCCGGCAGCCGCACCTGCCGCGCCCGCGGCTGCACGCCCTGCTCGACGCCGGGGTGGAGGACGCGGTCACGCTGGTCCGGGCGGGTGCCGGCTGGGGCAAGACGACCCTCGTCGCGGCCTGGGCGGCGCAGCGGCCGGCGCCGGACCGGGTCGCCTGGTTGAGCCTGCGGCACCGGCACACCGGCGTCGCGGCCGTCTCCGGCGGCATCGCCGCGGCGCTGCTGGCGGCCGGCGCCCGCCTGCCTGCCGCCGGGCCCGTCGGCGCGGACACTGTGGACAGCCTGCAGCGCCGGCTCCGGTCCGGTTTCGATCAGGTTCCCGAACCGACCGTGCTGGTCCTCGACGACCTGCACGTCCTCGACGGCTCCCCGGCCATGCTCGCCCTCGCCGTCGTGGTGACCGACCCACCGGCCGGCCTGCGGCTGGTGCTGCTGAGCCGCGGCGAGCCGGCCCTGCCGCTGGCTGAGCCGGGAGTCGCCGGCCGGGTGACCGTGCTCGACGCCGGCGACCTCGCGCTGGACGAGGCCGAGGCCGCCGACCTGGCCGCGCTCTACGGCGGCACCGACCCGGCCGCCGGCGAGGGCTGGCCGCTGGGCCTGCGGCTGGCCGCCGAGACAGCCGGCCCCGACGCGATCGACGACTACCTCTGGCGCGAGGTCGTCGCCGTCCGGCCCGCGGCGCTGCGCCGGTTCCTGCTGCGCACCAGCATCGTGGACGAGCTCAGCCCCGAGCTGGCCGGACGGCTCTCCGGCGCGGTGGACAGCCTGCGGATCCTCCAGGACCTGG
The DNA here is from genome assembly GCF_040638955.1 of Actinoplanes sp. NPDC024001. Taxonomy (NCBI): domain Bacteria; kingdom Bacillati; phylum Actinomycetota; class Actinomycetes; order Micromonosporales; family Micromonosporaceae; genus Actinoplanes; species Actinoplanes sp. NPDC024001. The sequence continues at coordinate 3,191 of NZ_JBEZZB010000143.1, read as the reverse complement.
AGTGCGGCCTGGGCTTCCTCACCAGCCGCGACGGTGATCAGCGGTGGTTCCGGCTGCACGGCCAGATGCGGGCGATGCTCCGGCGCCGCCTCGAACTGGAGGCGCCGGACGAGCTCGCCCGCCTGCACGCCGCCGCCGCCCGGTGGTATGCAGACGAGCTGCGCGCCCCCGAAGCGCTGTGGCACGCCGCCGAGGCCGCCGACTGGGTCTACCTGGGCCGGCTGGTGGCCGAGCTGGCGGTGACCCGGATCGTCTCCGCCGAGCGGCGGTTCGTGGTGGACGCGGTGCAGCGGATCCCGCCGCAGTTCCTGCCCACCACCCCCGAGCTGGCACTCTGCGCCGCGCTGCTGATGCTGGTCACCGGCGACTACTCGGCGATCCCGGAGTGGATCGCCCGGGCCCGGGCGATGCTGGCCGGCCGGCCGCCGGAGCAGCGGCGGGCAGTCGAGGCGGCCCTGGACACCCTGGAGGCGCCCACCGTGGTGCGGTTCCGCGGTGACATGCCAGGCCTGGTCACGATCACCACCAGGATCCTCGCCCGGCTGCGGGCGGCGACCGCGGACGAGATCCCGATGCTGCTCCAGCTGCGTGCCGTCGCGGTGAGCAACAAGGGTGTCGGCCTGCTCTGGACCGGCCGTTTCGACCAGGCCGAGCGCTACCTGTGGTCCGGGCTGCGGGCGTCCCGGGCGGCCGGCCTGGAACTCGTCGAGATCAACGCGGAGGGCCACCTCGCCCTGCTGGCGCTCTTCCGGGGAGCGCTCGGCGCCGCCGAGGAGCACGCGCTCGCGGCGCGGCGGCTCGCCGGCCGGCACGGGCTCGCCACCACCGCCCAGGCCGCCGCCGGGCACCTGGCGCTGGCGCTGGTCGAGGTGGAACGCGACCGGATCCCGCAGGCACAGGCCGTGCTCCGGACCGCCCTGCACATCGAGGCCAACCCGGCGGAGGCCACTCTCGCCGTGCTCTCCTCGGTCGCCCTGGTCCTGTTGCTGCTGGCCGCCGACGACGCGGCCGCGGCCGGGCCGTACCTGCGGCAGGTCCGCCAGGAGACCGGGCCGGCGCTGGACGCGCCGTTCCTGCAACGGTGGCTCGACCTGGTCGAGAGCGAGATCGACCTGGCGCTCGGCGACCCGGGGCCGGTGGCGCAGCGCTACCGGGACCGGTCGATGCCCACCCCGGCCGAACAGGCCCTGCTGGGCCGGGCGCTGATCGCCCTCGGCGAGGTTCCGGCCGGGACCGGCCTGCTGACCCGGGCCGCCGCCGGCCCGAACCGGATCGCGGCGGTGCAGGCTCTGATCGCGCTCGGCCTGCTGGCCGGCGACCGTGGGGAACCGAGCGACGCGATCGACCGGGCGATGATCCTGGCCGAGCCGGACGGCATCCGCCGGCCGTTCCGTCTGCTGCCGGCCGGGCGGGCCGAGGCGGCGCCGGAGAACCGGCCGGCGGCCGGTCCGGCCGGTCCGCTCAGCGAACGGGAGGCCGAGGTCCTCCGGTTCCTGCCGAGCGTGCTCACCGCCCAGGAGATCGCCGGGAACCTGGGCGTCTCGGTGAACACCGTCAAGGCGCACATGCGGGCCATCTACCGCAAGCTCGGCGCGGCCCGGCGACGCGAGGCGGTCGACATCGCCCACCACCGCGGCATGCTCTAGAAGCTCCAGGCCGCCCACAACTCGCTGTACCGTCCGCCGGCGCGCAGCAGCTCCTCCGGGGTGCCCTCCTCGACGACCCGGCCGTGGTCGAGCACCAGCACCCGGTCGGCGGTCGCCGCCTGGGTGAGGCGGTGCGCCACGATCAGCGTGGTCCGGCCCGCGGTGGCGGCGGCCGCCGCACGCTCCAGGTCGCGGGCGCCGGCGCTGCCCGCCTCGGCGGTGGCCTCGTCCAGAATCGCGACCTCCGGGCCGGCCAGCACCAGCCGGGCCAGGGCGAGCTGCTGTGCCTGCGCCGCGGTGAGGCGGTGACCGCCCTCGCCGACGTGCGTGCCGAGACCGTCCGGCAGCGCACGGAACCAGCCGGTGGCGCCGACCAGGTCGAGCGCGGCCAGCAGGTCCTGCTCCGCGGCGCCGGGACGGGCCAGCCGCAGGTCGTCGGCGAGGGTGCCGGCGAAGACGTGCACCTCCTGGCTGATCAGCGCGATCCGCTGCCGGGTCCGTTCCTCGCCCAGCTCCTCCAGCGGTACGCCGTCGAGCCGCACCGTACCGTCGGTGGGCGCGACGATCCCCGCGGCGATGGCGGCGAGCGTGGTCTTGCCGGCCCCGCTGGCGCCGACCAGCGCCACCCGCGCCCCCGGTTCCAGGCGCAACGTGACGTCGGCGAGCACGACCGGCCCGTCGTCGTAGCGGTGCTTGGCGACGGCCACCTCGAGGATGCCCGGTCCCGGCGGGCCGGCATCGGCGGTGCCGGCCGGCCGGGCGGGCAGCGAGGCGACACCGACCACCCGGGCCAGGCTCGCCCCGGCCTGCAGGATGGTGTCGGCTTCCAGCAGCAGCAGGCCGATCGGGTTGAACAGCCGGTGGAAGTAGAGCGCCGCCGAGGTGGCCGCGCCGACCGTGCCCCAGCCCTCGCGGACCAGCAGGAACCCGACGATCAGCACGGCCGAGAGCCCGATCAGCTCGGCCCGGTTCACCCGGGAGGTGAACCGGGTGTAGAGCCGGAACACGTCCAGCGCGAGGTCGCGGGTGGTCGCGGACCGTGCGGCGACGTGCGCCACGTGCGTTTCCTCGATCCGGTACGCCCGGACGGTCGCCGCACCCTGCAACGCACCGGCCAGCGCCTGCGATCGTTCCCCCGACGCGATCCGCTCCCGCACGTAGTACGGCGCGGACCGCGGCAGATACCAGCGCATCGCCACCGCGTACCCCGGGGCGGCGGCGAGCCCGGCCAGCCCCAGCCGCCAGTCCAGGACGAACAGCCCGCCGGCCGTCAGCACCACCGAGAGCAGCGCGCCCACCATCAGCGGCCCGCCGCCGGTGATCGCGTTGGCGACGACGGCCACGTCGTCCCCGGTGCGTGCCACGAGATCACCCGTGCCGGTCCGCTCCAGGGTGGCTGACGGCAGGTGCAGTGCCCGGTCGACGATCCGCTCCCGGAACCGGGCCAGCACGGTCTCACCCAGCCGGGCAGCGACCGCCGCGCCGGCCGCCGTCAACGCCCCGCCGACCAGCGCCGCCGCGGCGATCACCGCGGCCCAGCCGGCG
>NZ_JBEZZB010000142.1:0-27492 GCF_040638955.1 Actinoplanes sp. NPDC024001 | reverse complement strand
GCGCCACAACGCATCCGGGCAGTACTTCTCTACATCACCCACGCCCGTACAACGAATGATGTTGCGCTACAACAACCCCAAATGAGATGCCGTCTAAGCGGCTCGCAGATCTCCGTTAAGGACGGGGGGACGATCGGGTAGGGCCGGCGCATGAGACACCAACGTTGTTTGACGATCGCCGCCATCTTGCTGATGGTGTCGCTGAGCGCCTGCAGGATCGAGGATCCGCGGGGAATCGCCGGTGACCAGCCTGAGCCGTTCCAGGAGAGTGTGATGGGCACCAACGCTGAGATCGGCCCAATCCTGCTGCGCAGCGTCCATGTCGAAGCGCCGCCAGACCCGAGCTATCAGACCGGCGACGACGCCATACTCTGGTTCACTGCGCTGAACGAGGGCCGTCAGGAGGACACCCTCACGGAGTTGTCGAGTCCGGTCGCCGACGCCGTGGTTATCCGGCATGACGACGATTGCGACGGGCACGCCGAACCGGTACCCGCGTTACCGTTGCGGCCCGTCGAGCCCCACCCGAACGCGTCATCGGACGGCGTCTCCCCGTTCGCCGCGTATCACGGCCAGGTGGTTGACCTCAACCGGCAGGTGATGGCCGGCACGACCATCCCGGTGACCTTCGTCTTCGAACGGGCCGGACCGATCACTGTGGACGCCTTCGTGCAGCCCAGCACCGCGCCGCGGCCGGCGCCCAGTGGCCTGTGTCACGGTTCCTCCGCTGCCGCGGCGACAGCACCTACGGTGCAATGAGCCGACTGCAGCCCATATCTGCCGCCGTGACGCGACACCACGGCCCGTCACGGCGGCAGAACGAACTTCAGGACGCGGATCCGCGTCTTCGACGTCATCGTTCGGCGGCGCCGACGGTCACGGTCAGCTTCTGCTCGCGTCGGTCCCGCCGCACGGTGAGTTCTATCCGGTCGCCCGGATCGACGCCGCGCAGTTCACCGAGGAAAGCTTCGACGGTGGTGACCTGCCCGCCGCCGAAGGCGGTGATCACGTCCCCGGCGGCAACGCCCGCGGCGGCGGCCGGGCCGCCGTCGGTCACGTCGCGGACCAGAACACCGCGCTCGGTGCCCGTGCCCAGCGCCTGAGCGATCTGCGGAGTCAGCCGGCCCACGGTGACTCCGAGGAACGGGTGGGTAACCTTGCCGTCGTCCAGCAGATCCTCGGCGACATCGACGGCGGTAGCCGCCGGTATCGCAAACCCGATCGACACCGCGCCCGTGGACGGCGGCAGATAGGCATCGCTGATACCGACGACACGGCCGGCGGCGTCGACGAGCGCACCACCGGAGTTGCCCGGAGAGATCGGCGCGTCGGTCTGGATCAGATCCACCAACGGGCGGCCCTGGCTTGCCGATCCGGGGATCTCACGCCCGACACCGGAGACGATCCCAGCGGTGACCGTGTTCATGAATCCGAGCGGGCTGCCCATGGCGAGCACCGTCTCGCCCGGTGCGGGAAGTTCCTGGCGGAACTCTACTGCCGGCAGGTCGGTTCGCTCGGCTCGCAGCACCGCCAGGTCGGTGACGGTATCGGTACCGACGACCTGGGCGCTGACGCGTGAGCCGTCGGCGAGCGCCAATTGCACGGTACGGGCGTCGCCGACGACGTGTTCGTTGCTCAGGACCAGACCGCCGTCGCGGAACACCACGCCCGAGCCCAGGCCGGTGTCGCCCACCAGGACGGTGACCACCGACGGTTCCACCCGGGCGACCACCTCCGGCAACGTGGTCGTCGGCATCGCAGCCGCGGCCGAAGGTGCCGTTGAGGGTTGTTCGCCGTCCGTGCAACCAGCCGGCGCCAGGACGGCCGCAGCCGCCACGAGAATGAAGAGTCTTCGCATTGTTGGCATGCCCGGCCCCTACCCCTGGTCGAGCGGTGTCTCTCGCAAGATCCGGGCGCGTCGGCACGCTTCCCTTCCCAGTCCTGCATGCCGGGCTTGCCGGCCGGCCCCCGTCGGTTCGCGCACGGGTCCGGCTGTCCGCCGTCACCCGGCACGGGAACAGCCGAGAGAGCCCGGCCCGGCACAGCATGGCGAAGACCTGCGGCGCGGCGTTGACCACACACATCCTCGTCCCGGTGTGCCCACTGGCACGGTAGGCGTCCAGCAGAGCCCCGGCCGCACTGACGTCGCCGCTCGACATCCGGCGCAGATCGATCACCAACATCCGCGCCTGGGCGCCGACGACAGCCTCGACCAGGCACCGGCGCAGTTCCGCCGCGTTGTGCCGATTCACACTGCCGCTCACACCGGCGATCACACAACCACGCTCGCCCGCGTAGGTACGCACCGTAGCGTCCCCGCCGGTTGGCCGGGCCGGCCCGCACAGACCGCGGCGCAGGCCGTCGAGACCCGACCGCAGCGCGCGGCACACGGTCATCTGCGAGGTGCCCATCTCCGCCGCGATCTTCGCTTGGCTCCACCCACCGAAGAAGTGCCGGTCGATCACGAATCGCTCCCGGGGCGGCATGTGCCGCACCAGCCCGCGCAGCATGATCCGGTCGTCGGCGCTGTCCAGTGCCGGGTCTTCGGCACCCAGTAGGTCCTGCCACTGGAGTCCGCCGCCGCCGCACGGTCGGTTCAGCGAATCGGCCCGGTACGCCGAGAAGCTGGCGGCTGTCGCATTGATCTGATTCCGCGAGACGCCGAGTTCAGCGGCGACCTCCTCAGCCGACGGTTGCCGGCCCAGCGATTGCGCCAATTGGGCGCGGGTCCGCGTCACCTGCAGCGCCAGGTCCCGCAGCGGCCGGGGCATGTGCACACTCCACACACGGTCCCGAAAATGCCGTTTGATCTCGCCGGTGATGGTCGGTGTCGCATAGGCGCTGAACCGGTGGCCGCGCTCGGGATCGTATCCGTCGACCGCCTTCACCAGTGCATACGCCGCCACCTGACGCAGATCCTCAATCTCTTCGCCGCGGTACCGAAAATTGCGGGCGAGGCGGTACGCCAGCGGCAGACCGAAGCGCACGGCACTGTCCCGTAACCGCTCCCGCTCCGCAGCAGAACACCCAGGTCGGCGGAACCGCCGCACCAGACCCGTGACGGCCTCGTCACGCTCAAGGATTTCGGCTGACTCGACCGGCCGCACCGCGGCAGCAGCGCTGTCCGGCTGGATGAGGCTCATCGGCATGCTCTTTCTCCCCATCACGGCGACGAAAGCCTCTGCGTGCACCGATGCGGCCGGCAGTGACCGGTCAAAGCGGGTGCGGCAGAGCCCTTGGGTGGCCCGCTACTAGCAAGCGGGCGTTGCATGTATGGCGTATCCGCCGCAGGGCACGGAAAACGCGAACCGCGAACCTGTCATCGGATTGCCAAGGTTGTGACTCGGCCGTCATCCCGCCGGCCCTGAAGCCCACCCGACATGACAATCCCGTGACGCAATCAGCAACTCGCCCACGCAGGAGCGGGCTCGGGCATAGCGTCAGCACGGCGACGCGGTGTCCCCGGGCTACCGTCCGGAACGCGGCGGACGAGGTGAGGAGCCATGCGTGCCCATCGTCGAGCGAGGCGTTGTCCGACACTGGCGGTGACTGTTCTTACCGCCGGCATGCTGTTGTCCTGTTCCACATCCGGTCCAGGGCCGGCGCCTGAACCACAGCCGACCCGCAGCCCGGTGAAGACGATCGCAGTGAGCAACATCGGTGACCAGTTGACCGTCACCGGGGCCATCGAGCGCGTGCTCGGTCCGACCACCATCGTGGTCGACGGTGTCGACCTGCCCAAGGACGGCCTTCTGGTGCTGGGTCGGCCCCGTACGGGTGTCCGCGTCTACGATCTGGTCACCGTCACCGGGACGGTGGCACGCTTCGCGTACGACCAGATGGCGCCGACGTATGAGCTGACCGGCGCCGATCCGTACCGGGAGTTCGCCGACCGCAAGGTTCTGATCGCCGACGAGATCCAGTCCCACGCCCGGTAGGCCGGATCGAGGCACATCGACTTCATCGACGTACGGACCTCGATCAAGAAGCCGGACGTCGCCGAACAGCGCGCAGCCCGTACCCCATCACCGCGATGACCGCTCCCAGCGCGGCACCCAGCAGTGCCGCAGCCACCGTCAGCCAACCCACGGGTACGTCCGAGATGACCACTCCCGTCACGCGAAGGAGCCAGCCGACGACGGCACCGACCAGCAAACCGGGCACCGCACCGCGTGCGGCGGCCTGGGTGCTGGACCGCTGCTCCGGCGGGTGATCCACCGGACTGTGGTCACGGTCGACGATGATGACTCGCTCGGCGGGAAGGCCCGCGCTGAGCAGGCGCTCACGCATCTTCTGGACCGCCGGGTATTGCCCGGCGTCACCGAGCAGCCGCTGAGCCACGCCGACTCGGGGCCTCAGTGTCATGGGTGCCGCCCGTGGACGGCGTACTGTTTCGTCGATCGTGGGGAAGCATCATGGGAGCCTCCTTTGCACCCGTAGCTTGCACGAGGTTCGCTCACGGCGCCGGATCACGGTGCCGCAGCGGACGCGGCGTACTGCCACGGCGAGCGGACAAGGCGCCCTGCGCGACCATGACCAGCGGGATGATGAGCGCAGCAGCGCCCAGGAGGATGATCCAAGCTTTGCCGTAGGCGATTCCCGTTGCGGCGACGATCACGCCGGCGATCGCGAGGCAGACCAGAAGCGTTCGCATGTTTTCTCCTTTCCTCGGCGCCCCCCGGTTTCACACTGGTAGGCGGTCGTGGTGATTGCTGCACAGTCCTCTGACACTGCATGACAACTTCTCTCGCCGCGGCTCGAGCGCTCGGCACGCGGCTGAGATCGGATGGCCGGGCTACGACCCGGCCGGCGGAACGACAGACAGCCGGTTACAGACGTCCGCCACTCCCGGCACGTCCCACGCTCGTTGGCGCATCACCTTGCGCGCCCGCACCGAGGCGACCTCACCGAGCAGGATCACGACCCGGTTCTGCACCTGCACCTTGATGCGGGCGCCCCTGATATGGGGATCACCGAACACGGAGGCCGCGAACACCTCCGCGATCATCTCGTCGGTCGACAGACCCAGCGAGCAATCCTGCAGGTCCGCACCGGGTTCCTGCCAATCGTCGTCGCTCTCGGGGAACGGGTGCATGAGCTTCCTCCGCTGTGTATTCGCACCGAACGGCAAGGTCACAGCGTCGCGGGACGACGTGGCGGCATATCCGCGAGGCCATGACAGTTTCGTGACGATCCGGTCAGGCGGTGCGCTCGAGCTTGTGGGAGAGCTTCTCCATCGCGTCCACCACTTCCCGAGCGTGATCGTGCAAGTCACGCAGAGCTGCGGGATTCGCGCCCGAACGTCGTGCATGATCCTCCAGATCCGCACAGCGAGCGGCGAAGCGGTTCGCACCGAGAGTCGCCGAGGAACCCTTCAGGCTGTGCGCCAGCCGCGCCAGGCTCGCAGTGTTCCCTGATGCCGCAGCCTGATCCATCCGGTCGAGCGTGTCCGGGAGCCGTTCGGCGAAGTTGTGCAGGATCTCGGCGACCCGCTGCCGGTCACCGGACTCGGCCGCCATGCGCCCGACCCACTCGCGGATGGTCTGCTCCTCGGTGGGCTCCGGCCGCTGCGACTCGACGGCATCGGCCGCCACGCCGGATGGGACGTCAGTGTAGGCGGCCGCTCCCGCGAGCACGGCGTCCAACTCTGCCTCGCGGATCGGCTTGGCCAGGAAGCCGTTCATGCCGGCACGCAGGGTTGCCGAGCGGTCGTCGACCATCGCGTTCGCGGTCAGGGCAACGATCCGCGGGGCGCCGTGCGGTGGCGGGTCGGCGCGGACGCGCTCGGTGGCGGTGAGCCCATCGAGCACGGGCATCTGTACGTCCATCAGCACCAGGTCGAACCGGGTTCGCCGAATCGCCGCGACCGCCTCGGCGCCGTCGTTGGCCAACTCGACCCGGTGGCCGCGCCGTTCCAGCAGCAGCTGCGCCACGCGCTGGTTGATGGGATTGTCCTCGGCGACCAGCACGTGCAGCGGGCGGCCGAGCGGCGGCGCGGACGGCGAGTCGGCGGTGGGCATCGGCGTACCGGGCTCGGCCTGGCCCAGGCAGAGCGTGACCGTGAAGGTGGAGCCTTGACCGGGGGTGCTGGCGACGGAGATGCCTCCGTTCATCGCCTCGGCCAGTCGTTGGCTGATCACCAAGCCGAGACCGCTTCCCTCATAGTTGCGTGCCACTGTGGTGTCGACCTGGCTGAAGGGCAGGAACAGACGGTCCAGACGGTCGGGCGGGATGCCGATTCCGGTGTCGCGGACAGCGAAGCGGACGGCGAGACGCCCGGCTTCGGCGGGGTGTTCAGGCGCGGCCGAGATCGTGACGGTGATGGCGCCGTGCTCGGTGAATTTGACGGCGTTGCCGACGAGATTGACTAGAATCTGCCGGATCCTGCTCTCGTCCCCGACGACGGTCGGTGGGCAATCGGCGGAGAGATGGCTGGTCAGGTGTAGTCCCTTGGCATCCGCGGTGAGTGACACCAGGTTGATGGCCTGCTGGACGCAGCAACGCAGGCGCGAACCACCTGAAGTGCTCGATTTGCCGGCGTTCCGGAAGGCAGGGAGATCGTCAGCTACGAATTCCGGATCTGCGCAGGGTCGACCCGCGCGACTCTCGGCGTTTCCTCAGCCGTGGTGAATTGAACGCACAGGACGGCGGTGTCGTCACCGAGCGTCTCGTCGCCGACCATGTCGTCGAGCAGCCGGCGGCACAGTTGCTCCGCGTCTGCCTGGCGGTGGCTGACCGCCGCATCGGCGACTTGTCGCATCCCATCAGCGATATGCTGCTTGCGGCGTTCGACCAGGCCGTCGGTGAACCAGACGAGAGCCGCGGAGTCCGGCAGCGTCTTCTCCCCGTACCGTCGCCCGGTCTGGCCGATGCCGATAGGCATCGACCGGCCCTCCCAGAGGTACGCCGCGCCGCCCTCGGTGACCAGCAGCGGCGGCAGGTGCCCCGCGCAGGCGTAGCGCAGCGTCCGGGTGGCCGGGTCGTAGTCGGCGAAGCCGACGGTGGTCATCGCCGCATCGGGGATGAGTGCGCTGGCCCGGTCCAGGTCGTCGAGAACAGCCGCCGGCCCCTGCCCGCTCTGAGCCAGGATGCGCAGCACCGACTGCAGGCGTGACATCGCCGCGGCCGCGGTCACCTGGTGTCCGACCACGTCGCCGACAGCGAGCCCGATACGTCCACCGGGCAGCGGGAACACGTCGTACCAGTCGCCGCCGACCTGGTGCGCCAGATCGGCGGGCCGGTAGGCGGCGCCGACCCGGACACCGGCGTGCTCACCGGTCAGGACCGGCAGGAGCGCCTGCTGCAGCTGGTGTGCGGCGTCGCGTTCGCGTTCGTATGCCTGCGCCCGGCGCAGGGCCTGCCCGGTCAGGCTGGCCAAGGTCTCGGCGAAGGCGACGACATCGGCGTCAGCGCCGTGTTCGCGGCCGAAGCTGAACGCCAGGGCGCCCAGCGGCGCGGAGTCCTCGGCCCGGATCGGTACGAAGACGCTGCTGTGGATGCCCAGCGTCCGGTAGGCGTGCGCGAGGTGCGGGTAGGCCGCCACGAACGCGTCCTGGGTCGGGATGATGACGGGCCGGCCGCCGCGGATGGTGTCGGTGTGCGGTGTCACCGTGTCCAGCGGGATCCGCCGGTACGGCTCGATGAGGTCGCTGGGCGCGGGAGTGGTCCACATGACGATCTCACGATCGTCCGGGGCGACGACGGCGACGCTGCCGTGGTCGGCGAGCAGGACGACTCCTTCCCGCACGACGACCCGGGCGATCGCTTCCGTGGTGGCGGCCTTCGCCAGGTCGCTCGTCAGGATCTGCAGCGCGTTGAGACGCAACCGGGCGGCCCGCTCGACGGAGGTGTCCCGGCGGGCACGGTCGCGTTCGGCCGCTTCCACGGCGAGCGCCCAGGCACCGAGGATCGTGGTCGTCAGGAACAGTTGCAGCGTCAGGGTTCTCATCTGGCCGGAGGTGTCCAGGGCGGCCCAGGGACCGTGGCCGGTGCTGGTCATCAGGTTCGCGGCGACCGTGGTCGCCAGGCCGGCGGTCAGCGTCAGCACCAGCGGCTGGCTGAACGCCAGGCCGAACAGCACCGGAATCGGCAGATAGAACAACGGCACGCCGTCCGGCCAGAAACCGACGATCGTGGCCGCTGCCGCCGCACCGACACTCAGCACGCCGCGGGTCCAGGACAGGTGCCGGCGGGGCTGGTATCGCCAAGCCAGCACACACCCGGCCACGGTCAGCACCCCTGCGGCGTCACCGGCCCAGAACGACACGAACGACGGGACCCACGGCAGCCCGAGACCCACGGCCAGGGTGGTGGCGCCGATCAACGCCCCGGCAAGCGGTCCGGCGCCGGCACAGCAGCCGAGGAACGCCACCACGTCGCGGCGGCGCAACAGGTCGACCGGCCCGGTCACGTAGCGGCGCAGCAGCAGCGCACCCACCAGCGGCTCCGCCGTGTTGGCCAGCGCGAATCCCCCCACCCACCGCAGCGGCATGCCGTGCAGGACGTCCACGGCGATCTCGGTGAGTGCCACCGCGGCGAGGATCCACGGCCACCGCTCGCGCGGGTTGAGGATCAGCGCGGACAGCGTCACCCCGGCAGGCAGGAACAGCACCACGATCGACGGAGCGCCGAGGCCCAGGAACGCCAGCGAAGCGCCGGCCCCGTAGGCCACCGTCACCAAGCCCAGCACCTGCCACAGCGGCAGATGCGCCACCGCCGCGGCCGGTGACGCCGAAGGTGCTGACGCACCGGTGTGCACTGACGTGTTCGCAGACATCGCAGCCTCCGCGGTAGGTGATGCCGCTCGGCGTGACCGCGCGGCCAACGCTACGCCAACCGGCCGCGCCGAAGAACCTCCCCATCGCATGACCCGCCGGTCATGACGGGGTCGCGGTCGGCTCCGGGTCGATCACGAAGGCCATGCGTACGACGGTGCCGCCGTCGACGGCGATCGCACGGACCTCGTCGCAGAGGCGTTCGACGATGGCCAGGCCACGCCCGCCCACCGCGTCCGCAGCCGGCATCGTGCGACCGAAGGCGCGCAGCGGGCCGCCGTCGATGACGTCGCAGTGCAGCCGCCCGCCGTCAGTCCAGATCCGGACCTCGCCGCCACCGCTGGTGTGCTGCAGGGTGTTCGTCACCAGCTCGCTGACGGCCAGCGTCAGGCACCCGGCCCGTTCCGTGGTCAGCCCGGCTTTCAGCGCATGGGCGTACACGAAGGTGCGAACCGTCGGCAGGTCGGCCGGATCATGGTAGGCGGCGGCCTCGCTGTGCGGCGGTGCGACGTACGGCTCGTTCACCATGAGCCCTCGGGCGTGTGGGCGCGGGAACCGTCAGCTTCGCCGGGTGGTCGCAGCAGGTCGATGACGCCGGTGATCTCCAGGACGGTCGCGACGGTGCCCCGAGCGTTGACCACGTGCAGATTGCCGGCCTGCCGGCGTGCCGCCTGATGGGCGGAGACGAGTGCGTGCAGGCCACTGGAGTCCAGGAACCGCACCGCCGAGAGGTCCACGATCACCAGAGGCGCAGACTCGACCGCGGTGTGCAGCGCGGAGGTCAACTCGTCGCGGCTGCGCAGGTCACACTCGCCCGCCACGGACACCACCGTCCTGCCTCGTTCCGTAGCGGTCTGTAATTGGAAGTCCGACATGTCAGCGGCCGGTGGTCCCTTCCCAGGAGTATTTTTCGCCAGCATCACGGGCGGCCAGCAGCGTGTCAACTGCTCGCGTGGGGGACGCGCCGGATTCGAGCCACCGATCGAACCAGGCGCGGGTGCGACGGAGCACGCGGCGCCATGTCGACCGGCCTGCCGTTATGGTGATCGCGTGGCAGCTCGCATCACCGAACTGGTCCTCGACGCGCACGATCCTGAACTGCTGGCGCGCTTCTGGTGCGAGGTGCTGGGCTATGTCGAGCTGCAGCGCGACGGCGACAGCATAGAGATCGGGCCACCCGGCGCCGGTTTCGGCGGTCCGCAACCCACGCTCGTCTTCAACCGCAGCGACGAGCCCAAGGCCGGCAAGTTGCGGCTGCACATCGATGTGAACGCCACCGACCGCGACCAGGCCGACGAGCTGGAGCGGTTGTTCGCGGCCGGCGCTCGCAGCGCCGACATCGGGCAGACCGGCGCCGAGTCGTGGCATGTGCTCGCCGACCCCGAGGGCAACGAGTTCTGCCTGCTGCGCCGGCGGGTGCCCGAGGTGTAGTCACCGGTCGACGAGCAGCGACTCGATCGCCCCGAGCGTTTCCGCGTCGGCGCCGAGCTCGGCGCGGGCCACGGTCAGGCCGGTGGCCGCGCTGGGCGCGCCATGGCGCCGCAGCGCCTCGGTGACCCCTTCGACGACGTACGGGCCGGGTTCGGTGAAGCGGCCGCCGACGACCACCACCACGGCCGGGTTGAGCACGTCGCAGAGCACCGCCACGGCGCGGCCGATCATGCGGCCGGCGTCGTACAGGGCGCGCTGTGCCGGCCTGCGCCCGGCGGCCGCCATGCGCAGGGTGGTCTCGGTCGGCGGGCCGTGCTCCTCCAGGACCGCGCCGAATCGCTGCGGGGCCATGAAGGTAGACAGGCATCCTCGCCGGCCGCAGAAGCGGCGTGGTCTGCACCCGACTGGGGACTGGTCACCGACGCCGAGATCATGGGCGAGCCGATGGCCGCCCGCGCGTGGGGCGTCGAACAGCTCGACCGGCACACCCGCGTGCTGCGCATCCTCGAGGCGGGCGCCGACCAGCTCGGCGGCGAGCACTGCCCGGAGCTGATCGTCGACCTGGTCGAGCAGGGCCGGATCACCGAGGCCGGCATCGACGTCTCGGCGCGCCGAATCCTGCGCGACAAGTTCCGGCTCGGGCTCTTCGACGAGCGCCGCCTCGTCGACCCGGAGCAGGCCGCCGAGGTCGCCGGCCGGGCTGCCTTCCGCTCCGCCGGGCTGGACGCCCAGCGCCGCTCGGTCGTCGTCCTCGCCTCCTCCGTGCTGCCGCTCGCCGAGGGCTGCGCGGTGTAGACGTGCTCTTCGGCCGCTCCCCCGCCACCGGGACCCTGCCGTTCGAGCTGCCGTCGTCGATGGCCGCGGTCGAGGCGTCACGCGAGGACGTCCCGAACGACACGGAGGACCCGCTGTTCCCGTACGGACACGGTCTCTGCCTCTGACGGACGTCCGGCTTGACGTTTTCCCATATGGGAAAATAAAGTTTCTGCCATGGCACGAGCAGCGACGACGTCGGACGCGTTCAACGCGATCGCCGAGCCGCAGCGCCGGGACATCCTGGCGCTGCTGCGCGGCGGCGAGTGGCCGGTGACCGACCTGGCCCAGCAGCTCGGGATGAGCGCGCCGCGGGCGTCCAAGCATCTGCGGGTGCTCCGCGAGGTGGGACTGGTGCGGGTCCGCGGGGTGGGCAAGCAGCGCCTCTACGGCCTCGACGCCCGCGGGCTGCGGCCCATCCACGAGTGGGTCGGCGGGTTCGAGCAGTTCTGGGCCGGGAGTTTCGACCGGCTGGACTCCTACGTGCAGGACCTCAAGCAGACACGGCAAGGGGAGTAAGAGATGGCAGACGCACAGCAGGCAGCGCGGGCGCAGCCGTCGACCGCCGACCGGGAGATCGTGATCTCCCGGAGCATCGACGCCCCGCGCGAGCTGGTGTTCGAGGCGTTCACCGAGGTCCGGCACCTGTCGCACTGGTGGGGCCCGGAGGGATTCACCACCACCACGCGGTCCTTCGAGTTCCGCCTGGACGGCGTGTGGGACTTCGTGATGCACGGGCCGGACGGCACCGACTACCCGGAGTGGATCACCTGGACCGAGATCGTCGCGCCGGAGCGGATCGCGCTGCTGCACGGCGAGTCCCGCGACGATCCGAACGCCTTCACGACGGTCCTGACCTTCGAGCCCGACGGCGCGACGACCCGGATCGTGATGCGCACGGTGTTCCCCACCCGGCAACTGCGTGACGACGCGGTCGCGAAATACCACGCGATCGAGGGCGGCCGGCAGACCCTGAGCAGCCTGGCGGCGTACGTCTCGGAGTTGCTCCGCAGGGGTGCGCAGCGCTGATGGCCGCTTCCAGCGGTTCGTCGACAACGCGAAGGCCCGCGACGCCATGCCCTCCTGAAAAGGCACGGCCCGACCGGGTGGCTGGCTCCGGCCACCACAGCCGGCCGGGTCCCGGCGAGATCACCCCGCTTCTCCGGAGGCGCCCGCTATTTTCTGGTGCGCTCGTCGTACTTCCTGCGGGCGTCGACAACTTCCTCGATGTGCTGCGTTGACCACTCCGTGAGCGCCTTCAGGGGACCGCGCAGGGTCTGGCCGAGCGGCGTCAGCTCGTACTCCACACGGATCGGGGCCTCCGGATACACCATCCGCAGGATCAGCCCGTCGCGTTCGAGCGTGCGCAGCGTCTGGGTGAGCATCTTCTCGCTGATCCCCCCGAGCTGCTGCCGCAGCTGCGTGAACCGACGCGCCCCATGCCTGCCGAGCTCGCCCATCACCAGGACAGCCCATTTGCTGCCGATCTGGTCGAGCACGTCACGCGAGGGGCAGCCCCGCGTATACGGGTCCCACGATGGTGTGGACTCGCTCACTTCCCGGACCGTCGCCACAAACCTCACCTGGATCCTTTCGCCCAGGTGGGCACCTTACCCGAAAGTTCGCCCTTACCAAAGGAGAGCGACCAGGTCATCGTGGGTTCACGTCGCGGAAGGCCCGCGGCAGAAAGGTGTAACCGCCATGTCGATCGTTGTCACTGCAGCCTCCGGAAATCTGGGCCGGCTCACCGTCGAAGCGCTGCTGACCCGTGGGGTGCCGGCCTCCGAGATCGTCGCGACCAGCCGTGACATCAGCAGGATCAAGGACTTCGCCGACCGCGGTGTCGAGGTCCGCCGGGCCGACTTCGCGGAGTCCGACAGCCTGCCCGCAGCCTTCGAGGGCGTGGACAAGCTTCTGCTGATCTCCACCACGACCCCGAGCGAGCGCGTCGCCAACCACCGCCGCGCCATCGACGCCGCGGTGGTGGCGGGCGCGTCGCTGGTCGCGTTCACGAGCATGCTGCACGCGGACACGTCCACCACCAGTCTTTCTCCCACCCACCGGGCCACGGAGGAGTACTTGCGCGAGCGCCTCCCCAGCGTGATGCTGCGCAACGGCTGGTACCTGGAGAACTACACCGACCAGCTCCCGCAGGTACTGCAGGGCGGAGCGCTCGTCGGGGCCGTCGGCCAGGGCAGGATCAGCGCTGCGACCCGAGCTGACTACGCCGACGCCGCCGCGGTCGTGCTGACTACCGAAGGCCACGACGGCAAGGCGTACGAGCTGGGCGGCGATGAGGCCTTCACCCTGACGCACCTGGCCGCGGCAATCTCGGCCGCGACGGGCAAGCGGATCGGCTACACCGATCTGCCGGTCGACGAGTTCGCCCAGGTGCTGGTCGACGCGGGCGTGCCCGCCGAGCTGGCGCAGGTCCTTGCGGACGCCGACCGCGCCATGAGCCACGACGAAATGTTCACCGACTCTGGCGACTTGCGGCGCCTGATCGGACGGCCGACGACGACCCCGGCGGAAGCGATCGCCGCCGCCCTCCGCTGACCGGGCGGCGCTGCGCCAGTGACCGCGGCCAGGTCGGACTTCACGCCGTTGAGGTATCGGTTGATGCCGGGCAGGTCCGCCGGCGCCTTGGGCGATCATCTCGTGGACCAGGGCATGGTGTGCTTTGCGGCGTTGCGCCATCGCTCCCGTCAGTTCTGGAGCTGCTGCAATGCCCTCGTCGATGGCGGCAGCGGGCTGGTCGATCAGGCATTCTCGGTGTCGTCTCGCGAGGCGATCGACAGCCGGTCGTCGGCGTGGCGGGCGGCGGCGAAGGTGCGCAGCGGCCCGAACCTGGTCCTAGATCAGACGGCGCCGCACCCGCCACACCACCACACCGATCAGGACCGCCGCGACGGCGACGAACAGGGCCGCCTCGATGAGCTGGAACGTCCAGAACCGGTCGGCCGGGTGGTAGACCCCGAACTGCTGGATGCCCCGCGCGTGCAGGAACTGGTTAAGGTTGGTGCCGGCCCGGTTGGCGGCGTCCTCCAGTTCGTAGTACTCGGTCAAGCTCAGCCTGCGCCCGGCGGCGTCCGCGTAGCCGCGTTCGATCGTCCAGTCGGCGACGCTGGGCACGGGCCCGTTCCCCGCCTGGTTGGTCGAGCCGCCGACCGGGACCGGCTCGGTGGCGGTGAGCGGCGTGGCATACGCGGGACGGGCCAGCAGCCCCACCGCCATCCGGGCGGCGAGGAACGCCCCGAACGCGACGCCGAACGCGGGCAGGCTGCGCCGCAGGAGCGCCCCGGCGGCGGTGGCGACACCGAACGCGAACAGCGCGTACGCCACCGGGACCAGTCCCTCCAGGTCGAAGGCGTCGTACTGGAACCGGCCCTCCCACGCGTCGAACGGCTGACGGAACCAGGTGAGCACCGCGGTGAACAGCGCGGTGAGGATGACGGTGACGCCGGCCAGGGCCGCGAGCTTGGCCGCCAGCCAGCGCAGCCGCGGCACGGCCTGGGTCCAGGCGAGCTGCCAGGTGCCGTCCTCCAGTTCGCGCGCGAGCAGCGGCGCACCGAGGAACGCACCGATGACGACGGGGACCAGGTAGAAGGCCGCCAGCAGGTTCTCGACGTACCCGTACTCCTCGTCGAGCCGGCGGAAGGAGGCCGCGCAGGCCTCGCTGACGCCGGCCTCTCCCGCACACCGGGCGGGACCACCGGGGAACAGGTCGTGGGCCTGCGTCCCGAGCACGAGCAGGGCGATGCCGAACAGGCCGACGAGCAGACCCAGGACGCCGACCTCGGCCCGGTGCTGGCGCCAGATCAACCACGTCATGCTGTGCCGCCCTTTCGCATGCCCTTCCGGTCCTCCCCCGCGCCCTGCGTGCGCAACTCGCGTGCCTGCCACTCGGTGCGGGCGGTCATGCCGCCACCCCCGACGGGCGCAGGTACGCCAGCACCAGCTCCTCCAGCGCGACCGGCTGGGCCTGCCACCCGGGCGCCGCCGGGAGCGCGCCGTCACGCACCAGCAGGGTCGTGTGCCGGTCGCTGTGGACGGCCTCCACGACGGTGCCGGCCCGGTCGAGGTCGTGGGCCGTGCGCGGGCCGACGAGCAGCCGGTGCTCGGCGAGGAGCGTGTCGATGTCACCGGTGAGCGTGACCCGGCCGTGGTTGAGCACCACCAGGTGGTCGCAGACGCGCTCCAGCTCGTGCACGACGTGGGAGGAGAACAGGACGGTCACCCCGCCCTCGGCCACCGCACCCATGAGGACCTGCATGAACTCGTGCCGCGCCAGCGGGTCGAGGCTGGCCACCGGCTCGTCGAGAACGAGCAGGTCCGGCCGCTTCGCCAGGGCCAGAGCCAGCGCGACCTGGGCCTGCTGCCCGCCGGACAGCGTGCCGGCCCGGCGGTCGAGCGGGATGCCCAGCTTCGCCAGCCGGCGTTCGGCCAGCTGCTGGTCGAACCGCAGGTTGCAGGCCCGCCCGAAGCGGAGCATCTCGGCGACGGTGAAGCGCTTGTACAGCGGGTGGTCCTGAGCCAGGAACCCGACCCGGGACAGGGTTTGCGGGGTGCTGGCGGTGACGTCCTGGCCGAGGACCTCCACCGTGCCGGTGCTCGGCGCCAGCAGTCCGACGGCCAGGCGCAGCAGCGTGGTCTTGCCCGCGCCGTTCGGCCCGACCAGGGCGATCACGCCGCCCGCCGGCAGGTTCAGGGTGCAGTCGCGCAGCGCCCAGCCCTTCCGGTACCGCTTGCCCACACCGTCGGTGCGCAGCGCGAACTCGGTCGCTGTCACGCCACGTCCTCATTCCTCGTCTGCTGGTGGACGGAAGTGAAAAGCGCGTCGACCGCCTGCTCGTCGAGGCCGGCCGCGTAGGCGCGGCGCAGCCAGGTCGCCAGGCCGCGGCGCAGCGACGTGTACGTCGACGCCGACATCGCGGCCGACTGCTGCTCGTTGACGAACGTGCCCTGGCCGGGCCGGCCGGTGACCAGGTTCTCCTGCTCCATCTGCCGGTACGCCTTGGCGACGGTGTTCGGGTTGATCGCCAGGTCCTCGACCACCTCGCGGATGAGCGGGAGGCGGTCACCGGGCTGAAGGAAGCCCAGCAGCACCGCCTGTCGGACCTGCTGGACGAGTTGCAGGTACGGCGGCACGCCGGAATGGGTGTCGAGCCGGAAGACGAACACGGGAGCCCCTTACTGCTTTGCTAGGAACATAGTAAAGCAGTAAGGCGGTGGTCAAGAGGGCCGCCGGCCCCGCACACGCCTGCGGACGATCCTCACCAGCCGCTCCCTAGAATGATCTCGTGATCATCGGCCGCCGATCGGAGACGCGCCGCCTGGCGGCTCTGCTGGACAGCGCCGGCGACAACGGCGCGCTGGTGATCCGCGGTGAGGCCGGCATCGGCAAGTCCACCCTGCTCACCCACGCCATCACCACCGCCACGGCCCGCGACCATCAAGTCCTGCAGACCGCGGGCGTCCAGGCGGAGGTGCACATCCCGTACGCGAGCCTGCACCGGCTTCTGCGCGCCGCCCCCGACCTGTCCGGCAGCGCGGTGGAGATCCTCGGCTCGCCGGACACGCTCCCCTACCGGGCCGGCGAGGCGCTGCTCGACCTGCTCACCCACGTGAGCACCCCGGTGCTGATCACGGTCGAGGACCTGCAGTGGCTCGACGAGAGCAGCTGGGAGGCGCTCGCCTTCGCGGCGCGGCGACTCGGGGCGCAGCGGGCGGCGATGGTGCTGACGGCGCGCGACGGGCCGGACGTGAACCGGCGGCTCGCCCGCGCCGGCCTGCCGGAGATCCGGCTGGAGCCGCTGGAGCCCGGTGACGCGCGGGCGCTGCTCGACCGGGTGGCGCCGCACCTCAACCCCCTGCTCGCGGTCGCGGTGCTGGAGGCAGCGCAGGGCAACCCGCTCGGGCTCGTGGAACTCGGCGAGGCGGCGGCCCGCTCCGGCGGCTCGGCGCTGCTGCCCAACCGGGTGCCGCTGAGCGAACGCCTGGAGCGGACGTTCTCCGGCCTGGTCGCCGAACTGCCGCCGGTGACGCGTTCGCTGCTGCTGGTCGCGGCCGTCGACGACGGCGACGACCTGGACGAGGTGGTCCGCGCCTGCCGTCACATCGAGCCGGGACCGGTCCACGCCGAGGACGCCGACCCGGCCGTGGCGACCCGTCTGGTGCACATCGACGACCAGTTCCGTGTGCGGTTCCGGCATCCACTGCTGCGCTCGGCGCTCGCCCAGTCGGCGACCTCGGCGCAACGCCGCCAGGCGCACGCGGCGCTGGCCCGGGTGCTGGCCGGCGACCCGGAGCGCAGCGTGTGGCACCGGGCGGCGGCCGCGGACGGGCCGGACGAGCTGCTCGCCCGCGAGCTCACCGCGACGGCGACGCGGGCCCGGCACCGGCAAGCCGCCGCGATCGCCCAGACGGCGTTCGAGCGGGCGGCCCGGCTCAGCGAGGATCCGGCCGCACGCGGACACCGGCTGCTCGCCGCCGTCGACATGGCATCGGAGCAGGGCGACAACACGGCGAACAGCCGGCTGCTGGAGGAGATCCGGCCGCACGAGCTGAGCCCCGGCGACCGGGCGGTCTACGAGTTCCTCATCGAGGTCTACCACGGCAGCCGCTGGTCCGGCGGTGACCGGCTGATCAGCCTGGCGGACGCGATCGACGCGCAGGTGGCCGCGGGTGACACCGACCGGGTGGTGCGCCTGCTCGACACCGTCGCGCTGCGCACGTTCTTCTCCGAGCCGGACCCGGCCGTCATCGACCGGCTCGTGACGGCGATCGACGCGGCGACGGCAGCGTCGGACGATCCGCTGCTCACCGCGTACCTCGCGCTGATCGATCCGGTCGGCCGGGGTGACCGGTGCCGGCGCCGGATGCGGGAGCTGCTGGTGGCCGGCACCACCGACCCCTACACGACGTATCAGCTCGGCCTCGGCGCGGGAGCGACCGGCGACCTGCCGATGTCCACCGAGTTCCTGGCCGGCGCCGCGATCGGCCTGCGCGCCCAGAACCGGCTCGGCGTGCTCTACCGGGCGCAGATCCTGCACGCGTCGCACGCCGGCTATCTCGGTGACGCGCGCACCGCGCTGGCCCTGCTGCCCGAGGCGGAGGCATTCGCCCGCGACAACGGTGACCGCAACTGGCTGCCGACCGCCTGGACCGCCACCGGCGCGGCACTGGCTCTGCGCGGTGACCTGGTCGCGGCCGAGGAACGGGCAGCCGCGACCGAGGCGGCGCTGCTGCCGCTGGGCCGCAACCCGCTGCTCGCCGGGGTGCGGCAGATCCGCGGACTCGCAGCCCTGGCCGGCGGGCGCCCGGCGGAGGCGTTCGCCGAGTTGCGGCGCGTCTTCCACCCGGCCGACGACGCGTTCCACCTCTACACCGGGTTCTTCTTCGTGGGGCACCTGGCCGAGGCGGCGGCCGCCTGCGGCGCGCTCGGTGAGCTGCGGCGCGTCGTCGAGCAGCTCGCCCCGCTCGCCGAACAGTCACACTCCCCCGCGCTGCTGGCCGGTCTCAGATACGCGCACGCGGTGCTCGCCGACAGCGCCGAGGCGTGGGACAAGGCGGTCGGCGAGGAGCTGACCGGCTGGTCGTTCGAGCAGGCACGGCGCCAGCACGCGTACGGCTCGTGGCTGCGCCGGCGCCGGCGTCCCGCCGATTCGCGGCCGCTGCTGCGCGCGGCCGCCGCCACGTTCGACGCGCTCGGCGCGACGGCGTGGGCGGACCGCTCCCGCGACGAACTGCGCGCCTCCGGCGAGTCGCTGCGCCGCCCGGCGGGGGCCGCGCCGGAGCTGACGCCGCAGGAGACCCGGATCGCCCGGCTGGCCGCCGAGGGCCTGAGCAACCAGCAGATCGGCGAGCGGCTGTTCCTGTCACCGCGCACGGTCAGCACGCACCTGTCGCGGATCTACCCGAAGCTGGGCATCCGGTCCCGCGCCGAGCTGGCCCGGGCATTGCGGATTACATAGTCTGACGTACGCGAGCGGGCTACTCGGCTTCCTAGGTTCAGGACATGCCTCTGGGGGAACGCCTTCGCCGATCCCGGCACCACGCCGGACTGACCATGGAACAACTGGCCGAGGCGTCCGGCGTGAGCGTCCGGGCGATCAGCGACCTGGAACGCGGCCACATCCGGGCGCCGCAGCCGCGCACTCTCGCGGCGCTCGCCGCGGCACTGGGCATGACCGCCGGCGAGCTGCGCCGGCTGGAGGAGGACGCCGGCGCGTTGCGCCGGCATCAGGCCGCGGCCCGGCCGCGGCTGTGCGAGCCGCCGCGCCCGGTCACCGATTTCGTCGGCCGCGCCCGCGAACTCGCGCTGGTCCGTGGGCACGCGGCCAGAAACCATGGGGTACGCGGACAGGCACCCGCCCCCGTGGTGCTGATTCACGGGCAGCCCGGCATCGGCAAGACCGCGTTCGCGGTGCACGCGGCCGAACAGCTGGCGGACGCGTACCCGGGCCGTCACCTGCATGTGGATCTGCGTGGGGTGGATCCGGAGCCGCCGGCGCCCGGCGAGATCGCCGCACGGCTGCTGCGGGCGCTGGACGTGAACCCGCGCCGCATCGCCGACTCCCACGACGACCGGTGCAGCCAGTTGCGCGCCACCCTGCGCGACCAGGCCTGCCTGCTCGTGCTCGACAACGCGGCCGACGAGGCGCAGCTGCGGCCGTTGCTGCCCGGCGCCGGGCCCAGCCTGGTCCTGGTGACCAGCCGGCGGATGCTCGGCGGTCTGGAGGGTGTGCTGCGCATCGGGATGTCGCCGCTGGACGCGGACGAGTCGGCGGCGCTGCTGCGGGCCATCGCCGGGCAGGCCGCGGACCCGGCCGCCGACGACGACGTGGCGACGGTGTCCCGGCTGTGCGGTCATCTGCCGCTCGCGCTGCGGATCGCCGGCACCCGGCTGGCGAACCGCGCCGGGTGGACGGTCGGCCACCTGGTGGCCCGGCTCGCCGACGCGGACCGGCGGCTCGCGAACCTGCACACCGGCGACCTCGGGGTGGCCGCGGCGTTCGCGCTGTCGCACGCCCAGCTCTCCGGCGAAGGGCGGGCGCTGTTCCGCCGGCTCGCGCACGTGCCCGGCCTCGACTTCACCGCACCGCTGGCGGCCGTGCTGACCGGCGCCGAGCCGGACGACGCCGCGGACCGGCTGGACGAACTGGTCGAGCTGGGACTGCTGCAGCACGTGGGCGCCGACCGGTACCGCTTCCACGACCTGATCCGCCTCTTCGCCAGGGAACGGCTCGCCCTGGAGGAGCCGGCCGGCGCCCGCGCGGCGACCCGCGAGCGGATGGCGCGCTGGCTGCTCGCGACCACGATCGTCGCGGGCCGCTGGTTCGAGCCCGGCTACGGGTCGCTGCCCGACGGCTGGTCCGGGCCGGTGCCGCTGGCCACGCTGGAGGAGGCCGGGGCCTGGCTGCAGGCCGAGGCGGAGAACTGGCTGGGCGCGCTGCGGATCGTGACCGACGACCGCCTCGTCGTCGATGTGGCCGAGGCACTGCACTGGTTCTCCGACACGATGCTGGTCTGGCCGGGCTGGTACGAGGTCTACCGCCGCTCCCGCGACGCCGCCGCCCGCCTCGGCGACCGCCACCTGGAGATCGTGCACCTCAACTACTTCGCCTGGGCGGCGTCGGCCTGTGCCCGCCGCTTCGACGAGGGCTGGGCGTCGGCGTGGGCGGCGCACCGGCTCGCGGTGGCGCTCGGCGACGCCAAGGAACAGGCCTGGGCGCTGCAGTACGCGGGGCTGGCCGCCCGGTGCAGCGGCCGGCTGGAGGACGCGCTGCACGCCTATCAGCAGGCACGGGAACCGGTCGACCGGGCCGGGGACCACGACGGCTACCTGCAGTTGCTCACCGCGATCGGGCTCACGCTGAGCGGGCTCGAGCGGCACGAGGAGGCCCTGGACGCCTACCGTGCCGTGCTGCGCGAGGTGCGACTGCGCCCGGTCGCGCCCCGTCCGGCGCTGGCCGCGACCGCGACCAGCCGGGCCGCGGCCGCCTACACCCTGGCGTGCCTGCAACGCTGGGCGGACGCGCTCGGGGAGATCGAGCACGCGGCGCCGCCGGCCGCCCGGTTCGGCGGGCCAGGCCCGCTGAGCCACCTCCATCTCGCCCGGGGACTCGTGCACGCCGCAGGGCGCGACCGAGCGGGCCCGCGCCGAGCTGACCCGGGCCGTCGCGCTCGCCGAGGGCACCGTCCACACCACCCTGGAGATGCAGGCCCGCTCGGTGCTGGCCACGCTGGGCAGCTGAGGGGCACAAGTTCTGCCGGTCGTCCCGCCTGGGCTCCCCCGGTCACCGCTGGTTGCATCGGAGTACGGCATCGCCCGTACCCGAGGAAGGTTCTTGTTCTTGATCTCTCCCTGGAAGGACCCCCGATGAGCTTCGTGACCACCTCCGACGGCACCCAGATCTTCTACAAGGACTGGGGCGCCGGCCGGCCGGTCGTGCTCAGCCACGGATGGCCGCTCAACGCCGACAGCTGGGAGGCGCAGCAGCTGTTCCTGGCCGAGAACGGCTACCGGGTCATCGCGCACGACCGGCGCGGGCACGGGCGCTCGACGCAGACCTGGCACGGCAACGAGATGGACACGTACGCTGACGATCTCGCGTCGTTGATCGACGCCCTTGATCTTCGCGAGGTGACCCTGGTCGGCTTCTCGACCGGCGGCGGGGAGATCACCCGCTACATCGGGCGGCACGGCACCGCACGGGTCGCGCAGGCCGTCCTAGTCTCGGCCGTCCCGCCGCTGATGGTGCGCCGCGACGACAACCCGGCCGGCGTCCCGATCGAGGTGTTCGACGGCATCCGGGCCGGCTCGCTGAAGGACCGCTCGCAGCTCTACCGCGACCTCGCCGACGGCCCGTTCTTCGGCAACAACCGGCCCGGCACCGACGTCGCGCAGGGCATCCGGGACGCGTTCTGGCTGCAGTCGATGGCCGCCGGGCACCGCAACGCCTACGAGTCGATCGCCGCGTTCTCGGCCACCGACTTCCGCGACGACCTCGCCGCGTTCGACGTGCCCACGCTGGTGATCCACGGCGACGACGACCAGGTCGTGCCCTTCGAGGTCGGCGGCAAGGCGTCGGCCGCGCTGGTCAAGGGCGCCGAGCTGATCGTCTACCCGGGCGCACCGCACGGCATCACCGACACCCACAAGCAGCAGCTCGGCGACGACCTGCTCGCGTTCCTGAACGGATACTCCGCATGAGCACGATCGTTCTGATCCACGGTCTCTGGGTCACGCCGCGCAGCTGGGAGCAGTGGATCCCGTACCTGACCGCGCGGGGCCACCGGGTGATCGCACCCGCCTACCCCGGCTTCGAGGTCGAGGTGGAGGCGCTGCGGGCCGACCCGTCCGTGATCGCCTCGCTGACCGTCCCGGAGACGGTGGCGCACCTCGAGAAGATCATCACGGATCTGCCGGAGAAGCCGATCCTGATCGGTCACTCCTTCGGCGGCACGCTGACGCAGCTGCTGTTGGACCGCGGGCACGGCGCGGCCGGCGTGGTGATCGACTCGGCGCCGCCGGAAGGCATCCACGTGACCCCGCCGTCGCAGCTCAAGTCGCTCTTCCCGATCCTCAACAACCCGGCGAAGCGGCACCAGGCGGCCGGGTTCACGCCCGAGCAGTTCCACTACGCGTTCACCAACACGCTGGGACCCGAGCAGGCCCGCGCCGCCTACGACCGGTACGCGATCCCGGCGCCCGGCAGCTGGGTCTGGTCCTACGGCCTGATCGCCAACTTCAAACCCGGCAAGCAGGAGACCTGGGTCGACTTCCACAACACCGATCGGGCGCCGCTGCTGTTCATCGCCGGCGGCAAGGACCACATCATGCCGCCGTCGGTGAACCGGTCCAACGCCGCCCACTACAAGGCGCCCGGCACGATCACGGACTATCACGAGTTCCCCGAGCGCTCGCACTGGACCTGCGCGGAACCGGGATGGGAGGCCGTCGCCGACTACGCCCTCGACTGGGCCGCACGGCACGCCCGCAGCTGATTCGGTGCTCCCGCTGAGCGGTCGCCGCGCACCGGTGGCCGCTCAGCGAACTGCCGCATCGGCAACCGGCGCCGGCGACCTCAGCTCGGACGCGGGCGCCGGCCGGGCCAGGTGGTAGCCCTGCGCGGTGCCGACCCCGGCGCGGGCGAGAACGGCCAGCTCGGCTGCGGTCTCGACGCCCTCGGCGACGACGGTCATGGTGAGCGACGCGGCGAAGCCGGCCATCGCGGTGACCAGCGCCTGGCGGGCGACGTCATGGTCGATGCCAGCGACGATCCCCCGGTCGAGCTTGATGATGTCGGGACGCAGCCGCAGGATGTGCTGCATGGAGGCGTAACCGGCGCCGGCGTCGTCGACGGCGAGCCGGACACCGATGCGCTTGAGCCGCTGCACCGCCAGCGCGAGCGTCTCGTAGTCGCTGACCGCGGCGTGTTCGGTCACCTCCACCACGATCCGGGCAGCGGCCGGCCCGAGCCCGGCGAGCAGGCCGGCGAACCGGTCGTCGAGCACGGTCTGCGGGTCGGCGTTCACCGACAGGTACGCCCCGTCCGGCAGGCACGGCAGCTGCCCGACAGCCAGAGCGATCGCGTGCAGTTCCAGGTCGGGGCCGAGCCCGGCCTGCCACGCCTCGGCGAACCACGCGTCGGGCGGACGGTAGGGCTCGGCGGAGAACCGCGACAGCGCCTCCACACCGACGATCCGGGAACCGTCGATCTCCATGATCGGCTGGAAGTGGATCTGCAGGGCTGCCGGATCCCGCAGCACCTGCTCCACGTGCATGCGGGCCGCACTGCGGCGCGCCCGCTCGGCCTGCTCGGCAACGGCCGCGGCCACCTCGGCGGTGACGTCGACGGTGAAACCCTGATAGGTGAGGACGGTTCCACGCTTGCCCCGCACCGGGATGGCGCTGGAACGCACGTACCGGATGCCACCGTCACGGTGCTTGACCCGGGTCTGCCAGTCGCGCCAGCCGTCGGTCAACCGGCTCTGCTCGATGCCCGCGAGCACCTCGGCCCGGTCCTCGTCGAGGACCAGCAGGTCGAGCGCGTCACGGCCGATGACCTCGTGCGGTTCGTAGCCGAGCAGCTCCCGGACACCCGGGCTGGAGAACACGATCCGGTTGTCGGCGTCGACGCGCCACACCCAGCCGGGCGCGGTGGCGACGGTGTCGCGGAACGCGTCCACCGCCTCCTGCGCGGTATCGGCCAGCGCCCGGTGGACCCGCACCAGCCGCACCGCGGTCACCGCGACGACCGGCAGCCACAGCCCACCGGCCAGCGCCAGCCACTCGTCACGCTCCGGAACGTCGCCGTCGAGAATGACGTCCGACCAATCCCAGAAGTAGGAGCCCATCGACAGCAGCATGCTCACGGTCAGCACGACGACCGCCGACGACACCACCCGGCGGGTCCGGGCGATACCGGACCACGCTCGCGACACCGAGTCGGCCGGCGGCTGCGGCTCACTGATCACGATCGGACCATCGGCCACCGGGCGTCGAAGTTGAGTGTGCCGGCGGCCGTCATCGCGGCGAGAGCCGGACGGCCGACAGCTCCCGGTCCCCCGCGTCGCGGGCGGAGACAGCCGGCGGCCGGCGCGCGGACCACACCACGACCAGGCAGCCGTGGTCCGGAACCGGCAGCCGCCGGCGGCCGTCGACCACGACCGTCGCCACGTCCGCTCCGGCGAGCAGCTCGGCGGTGCGGATCCACGCCGGGCGGTGTGCCTGGTCGCGGACCGACGCGCCGCCCATCGGCACGATCCAGCCCGGGGCCAGGTCGGCGCGCAGCCGCAGGAACGCCACGCGAGACCAGGGTTCGCCCGAACTCGAGCCGCCGCCACCCCGGTAGCGCCACGTCGCCTGTCCGTCGCGCACCAGGATGTGCGTCTCGTCCCAGAAACAGGCCACGCCGCGGCGCACGAATCGAGCGGCCGCGACATCACCGTCGACGTCCACGGCCAGCGGGGCGAAACGCCGGCGGCGGCTCAGCGACACCGGCCGGTCCGGCAGGCCGTTGGTGATCAGCTCGCGGCTCTCCGCCTCGAAGTCGTACGCCATCGCAGCAACATATGCCGTTCCCGCCCCGGGATCGCGGACCCGAGCGAAACCGCCCGAGCATCATTGATATGCGGCGATTTATAGCGTCGTTCACCGCGCGCTTCGCCGCCGGACAGCAACGCCGGGCTTGCTGAAACCTCCACACCCCGAACGGGACTCCAGGAGGTTTCATGGATCGGCGATCACTGCTGCGCGCCACGGTGGCCGGCGCGGGCGGTCTGGCCCTGCCCTTCACCGCATGGTCGTCCGCGTACGCCGCACCGGCCCAGAATGCGACCGGGCCGTACGGCCCGCTGCAGGCCGCCGACGCCAACGGCATCCAGCTGCCGGCCGGCTTCACCAGCAAGGTCATCGCCCGGTCGCGGCAGGTGGTGCCGGGCACCTCGTACGTCTGGCACGACGCCCCGGACGGCGGCGCGGTCATCCCGAACGGCAGCGGCTGGATCTACGTGTCGAACTCGGAGACGAGCGCGTCCGCCGGCGGCGGGGCGTCGCGGATCCTGTTCGACGCGAACGGCACCGTCACCGGCGCCTCGCGGATCCTGTCCGGAACCAACCAGAACTGCGCGGGCGGCAAGACCCCGTGGAACACCTGGCTGTCCTGCGAGGAGATCAGCCGGGGCCAGGTGTGGGAGACGTACCCGCTCGGTGGCACCGCCGTGGTCCGCCCGGCGATGGGCCGGTTCAAGCACGAGGCCGCCGCGGCCGACCCGGTCCGCAGGGTGATCTACCTGACCGAGGACGAGACGGACGGCAGGTTCTACCGGTTCGTGCCCACCTCCTGGGGCAACCTGTCGGCCGGCACGCTGCAGGTGTTCAAGGCCGGCACCGCGACCTCCGGCTCGTTCACCTGGCAGAACGTGCCCGATCCGGACGGCTCCCCGACCGCGACCCGTTACCAGGTCTCCGGGTCCAAGTCGTTCAACGGCGGCGAGGGCTGCCATTACGCCAACGACACGGTCTGGTTCACCACCAAGGGCGACAACCGGGTGTGGCAGGTCAATCTGACCACCAACACCTACGAGCTGGCGTACGACGACAACCTGGTCAGCCCCGGATCCGCGCCGCTGACCGGGGTGGACAACGTGACCAGCTCGTCGTTCGGTGACCTCTACGTCGCCGAGGACGGCGGCAACATGGAGATCTGCCTGATCAGCCCGGACGACAAGATCTCGGTGTTCCTGCGGGTGACCGGGCAGGGCTCGTCGGAGCTGTGCGGCCCGGCGTTCACCCCGGCCGGCAACCGGCTGTACTTCTCCTCGCAGCGCGGCACGTCCGGCTCGTCCTCCGGCGGGATCACGTACTGCATCACCGGCCCGTTCCGCACCTGACGGCCGGGCGCCCCGCGCTGGTCCCGGCCCGCACCGTCGAGGTGCGGGCCGGGCAGGCGCCGGGGCGGGCCGGTGGCGTCGTCAGCCGATCTTCAGCACCAGCATGACCTTGTCGTCCGAGCAGGACTCATGCGGCGCCTTGACGTACGAGGTGATCCCGGTGACGTCGACGCCGCTGAGGCTGACCTTCTTCTCATCGGTCACCGAGGTGACCTTGCCGCTGTCGGACTCGCGCAGCTCGATGGTGTCCGGGCTCGACTTGTCGATCCAGGCGTTGTCGGCTGGCCAGACGAGCGCGGTCCGCTCCTTCTGCGGTCCCGACAGATAGGCGCAGTACTGGTCGAAGTGGAAGGTGACGTCCTTCTCGCTGGCGGCCGGGCGTCCGGTCGCCTGGTCGAGGGCCATCGTCGCGAGCCGGGGATCGATCACTCCCGACGCGGCGGGAGCGCCCGGGGCCTGGTTACCGGTGGCCTGCACCGGTGCCACCGGCGCTACCGGGGCGTCCGAGTTCGAGCATCCGGTGGCCGACAGCACCATGATCGCGGCAAGGGCAGCAAGCGCCCGAGTGTTGGTCATCTCTCTCCGATGTCGTCCGATGGGCACGCTTCCGGCCCCGCCCACCCCGAATAAGGTCAACCTGCTCGACCGTGACGCCGCTCTGATCACCGCGGTCACGCATCGTCACGAATCCGGTCCGGCAGCCCGGATGCTGCCATTGTGGACACGCGGAACACCGTACCCGGAATCGGGCACCGCGGGTCGCACAGTTGGACGCCCGCCGACTGTCGCATGATGGTCACGTTGACGACCTCTCTGCTCACCGTCGGCGACCGGCATGGCCGTCCGCTGACGGTGCGCACCGACCAGCGGGACGGTCCGGTTTGATCGAGAAGCTGTTGCCGGCCTCGGTCGTCGTGGTGGAGGCGTTCGAGGACCTTCCACACGAGCGGCCCTTCCCGGGCGAGGAGGCGTACGTCGAGCAGGCCGTCGCCACCCGGCGCGGTGAGTTCGTCACCGCGCGGCGCTGCGCCCGGCAGGCCCTGGCCGCGCTGGGCCGCCCTCCGGCGCCGATCCC
>NZ_JBEZZB010000141.1:0-27492 GCF_040638955.1 Actinoplanes sp. NPDC024001 | reverse complement strand
GCAAGGGTACGTCTACGCATGCTCGTTCCCATCTCGGGTGGGGGATCACACGACGGCCGTCGAAGCGCTTCGATTCGGAGCGCTGGGGATTCCACACCGGCGCCCGCCGATGCGCCGGGTCCGCCGGCTCAGCCAGGGCGAACACGACCGGCTGGTGTGGACGGCGATGCACGACGCCGCCGAGCTGCGCCGGCCCGCACCGCCGACCACCACCGAGCTGGACAACCTGATCAGCTGGCTGCAGGAGCGGGCACCGCACGGCGACGGCCGGTGCACCCTGCTGGCCTACGCGGACGCCACCAGCTTCAGCTCACAGCCGGGCGAGCACCCGCCGGCCGACCGGCCCGGCGAGGAGCGGTTCGCGGCGTTCCGCCGGCTCACCGAGCTGGTCCGGGCGCTGCGCCGGGCAGAGTCCGACCCGAGGTACGGGCGGTGGCTGTTCCTGCGCGTCGAGACCAGCGCCACCGGCGTCCAGGTGGAGCGCCGCTACGACTCCTGGCCCCCGTGGTGGCACGACGACGGCGTCTCCGGCCCGTGGCGCACCAACCTCCAGGAGGAGATGGACGGCCGCGGCGATGCCTGGCGCCCGGCGTGGGTGTCGCTGCTCGACCCGGAGATCGCCTTCCGCCCGCTGTGACGGTCAGCGGGCGTTGCCGCCGTCGCGGCGGTCAGCGGACGTTGCCGCCCGTCGCGACGGTCAGCGGGCCTTGCCGGCCCGGAGCAGGTCGAGGGACTTGGCGAGCCGGCGGGCCCGGGTCTCGGCGGTCTTCGCGGAGGTGAGCTGCTCGGCGTGCCAGCGCTGGTTGCTGAACGACATCCGGTCCCAGAAGGCTTGAGCCTCCGGCTCGGCCGCGAGCGCCGCCGCCAGGTCCTCCGGCACCTCGACGCTGCGGGGAGCGTCGTCCAGGGCGATCTCGAGGTCGTACACCTGGCCGCCCTCGAGCCCGCCGGCCGTGCGCCGCTCGGCGCTGACCCCGAGCCAGTACTCCCCGCCCATGCGCGCGATCGACGACCGGAACTCGAAGCCGTTCACCCGCACGACCACCTTGGGCCGCCCACCGCCACCGAGCTCGGCCACGAACTCATCGGCGATCCGAAACCCGGTGGTGTTCCCCCCGGTCTTCTGCAACTCCGCCCGAAGCTCCATGCCCGCGACGATAGCCAACCAGAGGGACGCAGGCGGGTCAGACCGCCACGATCAGCGCGATCGGCGCACGCGGGCTCAGGCGGGACGGGCCTCGAAGTGCCGGCGTTCGAGGAAGGTGAGCTGAGCCCGCTTGTGGCCCAGATCGATCTGGTCGCCGAGCGTGTAGCCCTCGCGCCGCAAGCGGGTGATCATGCGCTCGTTGCGCACGTCCGGCTCGGCCACGATGCGCTGGTGGGCCGGGTCGGCGAAGAGGTGGCGCATCAGGACCGGGAAGACGGCGCTGGTCAGGTGGGGCAGGTCGCGGCCGGAGGCGTCGAGCAGCAGGTGCATGCCGAAGTCGCCGGGGCGCACGTCGTAGCACTCGCCCACCGGGTCCTGGGAGGGCTCGTAGGTCTGGAAGACGCCGATCGGGCCGTCGTCGAGCAGCAGCAGATACGCGTGGTGCGCCTCCAGGCCGTCGACGAAGGTGTAGATCTCGCGGACCTGCTCGACGGTGTGGTCGGCCATGCCCCAGAACCGGTTGCGCGGCTTGACCACCCACTCGTGCACGACCGCCGCGTGCTCCGCCGGGTCGAGCGGGATCATGGTCAGCTCGCCGAGACCGGCCAGCTTCTCGGAGAGAACGATCATCGATAACTCCAGACGGTTCCAGTCGGTGACCAGCGGGACCAGTGATCCGGACGCCCAGAGCGGCAGCTGGTCCAGGAAGTGCGGCGAGTCCGGCGAGTCCGAGGCGCCGAACGGTACGACCCACCGGCTGCGCTGCCGGTCGGTGAGGTCCCAGACGTACCGGGCGACCGGGCCGCGCAGGCACAGGTCGCTGACGCCGGTGACGCTGGAGGTGTTGAGCACGCAGTCGCGGGACCCGGAGAGCCGTACCCGCGGCAGGTCGGCGTCCAGGCCGGGCAGCAGCACCGGGTGGAGCAGGTGCCGGTCGCCCCACGGCCCGGACTCGACCGCGTCCGGCGAGGCCAGCGATGCCGGGTCGAGCCCGAGCCCGGCCAGCACCCCGTCGAGGGCGTGGCCGATGCGCCCGCGCGGGTCGGTCCAGGGCGCGAAGATCGGGTCGTACCCGGGTTCCTCGAAGAGCGGGCTCAGCGCCGGCAACGTCCACAGCGCGCGTGCCACGGCCGAGCGCCAGGCCTCGTGCCGGCCGGCCGCGACGGAGTCCGCCGGCATCGACGTGTCCGTGTGGATCGCCTCGGGGGCGGCGCCGGCGTCGAGCAGTTCCCGGATGCGGCGGGCCCGGGCCGGTGGGGCGAAGTCGATGCCGTGCGGCTCGGTGTCGGCCCGGCGGTCGTTGGCGTTGACCGCGCTGGCGACGTCGAAGCGGGCCATCGGCGCCCAGCCGGGTTGCCAGGCGTGGCGCGATTCCCAGGCCGGGACCGGCACCCAGCGGTTGCGGTCGTCGCGGACCGGCACCCGGCCGGCGGTCAGCTGCACGACCCGGCCGGTGGTGTCGGCGACCAGGACGCTGTTCACCGGCTCGACCCAGCGGGACAGGGCGTCCGCGACGTCGTCCACCGTGGACGAGCGGAGCAGCGGCAGCAGCGCGTCAAAACCCAGATCAAAATCGGTCCGAGCCGGGGTACGCAGGCTCAGGTTGCGGTCGATGACCGGACCACGCGGCGTCTCCACGATGTCGACCACGACCGGGTCGTCATCACGTACCGAAATGGTCTCCTGATGCGTGACGACCGGCTCCCAGCCGGCCGGACCGCGGGCCTCGGTCCCGCGGATCTCCTCGAGGTAGAGGTCCTGGTAATCGGCCATCGCGTTGGTGACCGCCCAGGCCACCGTGCCGGCGTGGCCGAAGTGCTGCACGCCGGGCACGCCGGGGAAGGTGAGGCCGGCCACGTCGAACTCCGGGCAGGCCAGGCGCACCTGCTGGTAGACGCCGGGCAGTTCGAGCAGCCGGTGCGGGTCGCCGGCGATCTCGCCGGGCACGGCCCAGGCGTTGCTGCCGGAGCCGTGCGGTCCCTCGATCGCGAACCAGTCGAGCGCGTCCGGGCCGAGCGTGCGCTCGACGTGGGCGCGCCACATCTTGTTGGGGAACGTCCCGAACAGGATGTGTTGCACCAGGAAGACGCCGAGCGCGGACCACGGCTCCCAGTCGACGCCGCCGGCTCGCACCCCCTCGGCGTAGGCGTCCAGGAACTGCTTGGTCGAGTCCTCGGCATTCGCATAGCAGCGCCGGGCGGTGTCGTCGAGGCGCGCCCGCCGGGCGAACCGGTCCCATCCCACCTCGGCGCGCCCGGCCACCGACGCGAGCCGGCCCTGGGAGCGCAGCCGTTCGACGGTGATCTGCCGACCCCGATCGGAAGCGGTCACCCGCCCCTGCAGGTAGGCCAGGTCGAGGACCGAGCCGGCCCGCAGGTGCGGAATCCCGTGGTCGTCGCGGAAAACCTTCATGCCGTCACCTCCGCTTCGCTCCGGCGCCGGCATGAATTCGCAACTGAGCTGGATGATTCGCTCGCAAGCTCGCTCATGCGGCGATCGGGTTCTCCAGTTCACCGGCGAAGATCAGCGAACTCGCCTGGTCGGTGAGGTCGACCATCTGCAGCGTGTTGCGCAGCTGGAGCCGGTTGAGGCAGCTGTGCTTGAAGGTGGGCCGCAGCAGGTCCAGCCGGCCGGTCAGTGAGGGGTGATCCTTGGCGTGCTCGCGGACGCAGTCGCCCACCAGCGACCAGAACTCGGTGGAGGCGAGCATCCCGTCGGCGTCCAGGATCCCGGCGAGGTGCCGCAGGAACCCGTCGAAGACGTCGGTGAAGATCGCCAGTTCCTTGATCTCGTCGGTGACGTCGATCCGGATCCGCTCCACCTCGGGCGGCAGCGGCTGGTCGTTCATCACCGCCACCTCCTCGCCGATGTCCTTCATGAACACCCGGCGCGGCACGTGGTTCTCCAGCACGAGGATCAGGTTCTCGCCGTGCGGCATGAATGCCAGGTCGTGCTTGAGCAGGCAGTGCACGACCGGCCGCAGGTAGGCGCGCAGGTAGCTCGCGACCCATTCGGCCGGGCTGACGCCCGACTGCCGGATCAGCGCGGAGACCAGGGCGTTTCCGTCGCGGTCGCGGTGCAGCAGGCTGGCCATGGTGGCCAGCCGCTCGCCTTCGGCGAGCTTCGGCAGCGGGCTCTCGCGCCAGAGGGCGGCGAGCATTTTCGTGTACGCCGAAGGCGTCCCGGTCCGGTGATAGGCGTCTCCGACGTACCCGGCCGACGCCAGCTCCCGCAGCACGCCGAAGCCGCAGGCGCGCAGTTCCTCGTCGTTCTCGACGACGGACGCGACCCACTCGTTGATCGGCGGCGTGGCCTGCATGTACTTCGGCGACAGCCCGCGCAGGAAGCCCATGTTCTGCACCGCGATCGCGGTCTTCACGTAGTGCCGCTCGGGCCGGTCCAGGTTGAAGAACGTGCGGATCGACTGCTGCGCCCGGTAACGATCGGGGCCCTCGTCGAGCGGGACGATCGCCCGGCGGGCCACGTCCGGGGCGAACGTGACGGTGACCTTGTGTTCCCACTGCCACGGGTGCACCGGCAGGTAGCGGTAGTCGTCCGGGTTCAGGCCGTGGCCCTTCAGCTGCTGTTCGAACCGGTCGAGCAGATCACCGAGCTCGGCCCGGTAGTGCTCCCGCTCGTCGCCCGCGGTGACGAAGATGCTCGCGTCCCGGCGCACCGCGAGCCAGCGCAGCCGGACCGGGCTGCCCGCCTCAGGCGCATACGCCGAGTGGTCGCGCAGACCGAAACCGATCCGGCCGTTGTTGGCCACGAAGCCGGGGTGCCCCTCGGTCATCGCTGCCTCGATGGTCTGGAAGTCGGCGTGCACCAGCTCGTCGGCGGTCTCCCGCCGGTGGGTGTACTTCCAGGCGGTGCCGGCCAGCGTCGCGGAGATCTCCTCGAGGTACGTGCCGAGCAGCTTCTCCGGGATGCCGAGGGTGTCCCGGAGCCCCGCGATGAAGTCGAGCGCGTCCAGCGGCCCGTCGAGCGAGTCCGGGTCGACGACCCAGTGCTCCAGCTCGTACCGCTTCGCGGTGAAGGTGTTCGCGCCGAACCGGTAACGGTCGCCCTCGGCCACCGGCGTGATCAGCCGCTCGTGGCTGAACTCGGCGATCGCTTTCGCGATCAGCCGGCGATGGGCGTACTCGATCGCTTCCGGCCGCAGGTGCGGGACGCTCATCTCGTACGCGGTACGCGTGCAGAAGCTCAGCCGGGCCACCTTGTCGTGCAGCTGAACGTGGCGTTCCTCGACGAACCCGACCTCGGCGTTCTTCCGCTCGATCGCCTCGTTGCGCACGTCCGGCTCGACCACCACACGCGTCACCCGGGGGTCGGCGAAGCAGAAGTCCATCACCGCGCGCATCACCGCCGAGGTGACCCCGGAGCGCTTGCGGGTCGGCGGCGAGACCAGCACGTGCATGCCGATGTCGCCGGGCCGCACGTCGTAGTGCTGCGCCAGCTCGCTGTGCGCCGGGTCGTAGGTCTCGGCCAGGAAGAGCGGGCTGCCGTCGTCGTCCAGCCCGAGCCATGCGTGGTGGTGCGGGTTGTCGGCGATGCCCTGATACTCCTCGCGCACCCGGTCGACGGATGCGCCCTGCATGCCCCAGAAGTGCGAGCGCGGGTGGGTCACCCACGCGTGCAGGCGGTCCAGGTCGCGATCAAGATCCAGGGGTACGAGTCTCACGATGTCACCAGCTGTCGGGGGATGTCGGCGGTGGGTGCGCCGAACTGTTGGAAGGCGATGGACTCCTCGATCTTGTAGATCTCCCGGCCGGTGATGCCCTTGAGGATCACCGAGTTGCGGTAGGCGCCCATGCCCAGGTCGGGGTCGGTGACGCTGTGCGTGTGCTCGGCGGCGTTCTGGACGAAGACGTCACCGGCCTTGCCGACGACGTAGTCGACCGTGACGTCGAACCGGCCACGGGCGTCCCAGTTGATCCGGTCCCGCACCGGGTCCAGGAAGGACGGCACCCGGGGTGCGTACCCGGTGGCCAGGACCAGGCCCTGGGTGCCGGCGGTGAAGGACCGGCCCTGCTCGGCGTGGTGCAGGGCCAGCGTGTAACGCTGCTCCGCCTCGTCCCAGATCACGCCCTCCAGCTCGGTGCCGGTGAGCAGGGTGGTCGCGACCGGCCCGGCCAGGCTCTTGGTGTAGAGGGTGTCGTAGATCGCGTCGACCAGGTCGCCGCTGATCCCCTTGTAGAGGTTGCGCTGCTCACGGCCGAGCCGGTCGCGCACCTCCATCGGCAGAGCCTGGTGGTACCGGATGTACTCCGGCGAGGTCATCTCCAGGGTCAGCTTGGTGTACTCCATCGGGAAGTACCGCGGCGACCGGGTGATCCAGCTCAGGTGGTAGCCGTGGGTCTCGATGTCGTTCAGCAGGTCCAGGTAGATCTCGGCGGCGCTCTGCCCACTGCCGATCACGGTGATCGACTCCAGCGACTGGAGGCGCTCCTTGTTCGGCAGGTAGTCGGCGCTGTGCACGTACGGTCCCTGGTCGACGACGGCCGGGACGCGCGGCGCCGTGCCGATGCCGAGGACCAGCTTGCGCGCCCGGTAGGTCTCCCCCGCGGTGTGCACGAGGTAGGCCTCGCCGTCGTGCGTGACGGTCTCGACCCGGGTGTTCCACCGGATCGACGGCAGCTGCCCGGCCACCCACTTGCAGTACGCGTTGTACTCGGCGCGCAGCGGATAGAAGCTCTCCCGGATGTAGAACGGGTAGAGCCGGCCCACCTGCTTGAGGTAGTTGAGGAAGGAGAAGCGGCTGGTCGGATCGGCCATGGTGACCAGGTCGGCCATGAACGGGACCTGGATCGTCACCCCGTCGATCATCAGGCCGGGGTGCCAGTCGAACTCGGCCCGCTGCTCCAGGAAGACGCCGTCGACGTCGGGCAGGTCCGCGGTCAGCGCCGCCAGGCCCAGGTTGAACGGCCCGACGCCGATCGCGACGAAGTCGTAGGTGTGCATCAGGCCATCACCGCCGTCGCCGTGTGCTCAGCCACCATGTCCCGGCCGATCTCCCGGATCAGGTCCAGGACGTCCTTCAGGTTGTCCATCGTGGTGTTCGGGTTGAGCAGGGTGAACTTGAGCCAGTAGTGCCCGCCGATGGTGGTGCCGGCGACGATCGCCTGCCCGCCGTAGAAGAGCCGCTGCCGCAGCTTCGGCATCAGCGCGTCGCACTCGGCCACGGACAGGTTCTCCGGCCGGAAGCGGAACAGCACCGTGCTCAGGGTCGGTGGCGCCGCCGCCTCGAAGTCCGGCTCGTCGACGATGAACTCGTACGCCTGCTGGGCCCGGTCGACCACCGCGTCGAACATCTCGCCGATCTGCTCGGAGCCCAGCGTGCGCAGCGTCATCCAGAGCTTGAGCGCGTCGAAGCGGCGGGTGGTCTGCAGGCTCTTGTCCACCTGGTTCGGCACGGTCGCCGTGCGCGGGTTCAGGTAGTCGGCGTGCACCGCGATCCGGCGCATCGTCTCGCCGCGGCGAACCACGATCGCGCTGCAGCTGACCGGCTGGAAGAAGCTCTTGTGGAAGTCGACGGTGACCGAGTCGGCCCGTTCGATGCCGTCGAGCAGGTGCCGCCGGCGGGGCGAGACGAGCAGGCCGCAGCCGTACGCGGCGTCCACGTGCAGCCAGATGCCCCGGCTCTCGCAGACGGTGGCGATCTCGGCGACCGGGTCGATCCGGCCCAGGTCGGTGGTTCCGGCGGTGGCGACCACGGCCATCGGGATGCCGCCGTCACGGCGTACGTCGTCGATCGCGGTGGCGAGCGCGGCCGGGTCCATCCGGCCGGTGCCGTCGGTGGTGACACCGACCACCGCGTCGGCCGCCAGGCCGAGGATGCCGGCCGACTTGCTGACGCTGAAGTGGCTCTCGGTGGTGGCGAAGATCCGCAGCCGCGGGATCGCGGTGTCCCGTTCGAGGCCGGCCAGGGTCTCCTCCCGGGCCAGCAGGAGGCCCTGCAGGTTGGACTGGGTGCCGCCGCTGGTGAAGATGCCGTCCGCGTCCGGTCCGAACCCGATCCGGCCCGCGGTCCAGTCGATCAGCCGGCGCTCGATGAGGGTGCCGGTGGCGCTCTGGTCCCAGGTGTCGACCGAGGAGTTCACCGCGGCGATCAGCACCTCCGCGCTGAGTGCCGGGATGGCGACCGGGCAGTTCAGATGAGCCACGTAGGTCGGCTCGTGGAACCAGACGGCGTTGTCCAGGTAGAGGCGGGCGGCCTCGTGCAAAGCGGCGCCGGTGTCACCGAGCGGGCGGTCCAGGTCGACGGCGTCGACCTGCGCCTGAAGCTCGGCGACGGTAGCGCCGGAGTACGGCTGCCGCACTGCCTTCACCCGGTCCGCGAGAAGCGCGGACGCGTGCCACACGGCGGACGTGTAACCGTCCAGCGTGGACCCGGAGAACAGGTGCGGGGACGCGAACCCCTCCAACGTGGCCTCCACTAATAAGGTAACCCTTACCTAACTGAGGGGAGGCTAACCTGGCGCGATCAAGATCGAAACTGGGGGTACCGCACATCGATTCGCCCCGGCGCCGTCCGCACCGGCCGCCACCAGCGAATCGACCCACTTCGGAATGTTCCGGGAATGAGACGTGATTCATCCCACAATGCGAACGGAGCCCACTGTTAAGACAGTGGGCTCCGTCGATTGCTCAGAACGCGGACAGGGTGATCCCGGCGGCTCGCGGGTCGCCGCTGTGCACCAGCGACTCCTGGGCCTGCACGTCGTCGAAAGCGAAGGCGTAAGCCTTGCCGTCGACCATGTTGTCGTGGATCGACCTGGCGTAGACGTTGGCCGGCTCGCCGCGGTAGAAGTCCGCCGCGGTGCCGCTCGGCTGGGTGTCGAGCTCGCCCAGCGTGGTGCGCCACAGCGCCGCACAGAGGGTCCGCGCGATCGGCCCGACGACCTGGTCGTTCGGCGCGGCGAGGGCGCCGTCGCAACCCCACACGTTCGCCGTCGAGGGCTTGGTGAACGAGGCCACGGTCTTGCCCGTGGTGTCCGTGAAGCTCATGACGTCGCCGGAGGTGCGCCCCGCGAAGCGAACACCGGGCTGATCGGTGAAGGGCACCACGGTCAGCGTCTTCGCGGTGTACGCGTTCCACGCCCGGCTGATGTAGGCGTCCAGGTAGGCCGGGCTCATCAGGCCCGCGTCGGTCGCCTTGCCCGGGGCGAGCACCCGCAGCACCGTGCCGTCGG
Organism: Actinoplanes sp. NPDC024001; assembly: GCF_040638955.1. Taxonomy (NCBI): domain Bacteria; kingdom Bacillati; phylum Actinomycetota; class Actinomycetes; order Micromonosporales; family Micromonosporaceae; genus Actinoplanes; species Actinoplanes sp. NPDC024001. Next base: position 18,153 of record NZ_JBEZZB010000141.1, on the reverse strand, counting down.
AGCCGGTGACGACGCTGCGGGCGAAGTCGGGATTCGCCTTCACCGCGTCGATGACCTTCTGCCGGCCACCGGGGACGACCTCACCGGTCTTGCGGGTCCGGCCGTCGCCGCCGGTCACGCTGACCACGTGCGGCACCGCGAACATGTCCACCTGTGAGCTGTTCAGCCACAGGCCGGAGTCGTTGAGGGTGAACTCGCTCCAGTCGAAGAGGATGTCGCGGTTCGGGTCGGCGCCGGCCCACGGCGCGGGCTGCACCAGGCCGTCGGCGGTCAACCGGAAGTCCAGCTTCCTGCCGAAGGAGAAGTAGATCCGGCCGGAGAGGTTCTTCGGCACCCGGATCGTGGAGCTGGCGCCGTCCGCCGGGCCGGTGATCGCCACGTCGGGCGCGGGCACCGGGACGGACCCGCCGCCGGACCAGGCGGTGAAGGCGCCCGACGAGTCGACGTAGCCGAGCTTGCCGGTGTTCAGGTTGACGCCCAGGACGTAGACGTGGACGGCCTGCTTGCGCCCGGACTCGTTGGTGATGGTGACCGGGAGCAGGTTCGACGCCGGCGGCACCTCGGCGGCCGGCGTGGTCGCCGAGGGCTTCGTAGTGGCCGGCGTCGTGGCCGGAGCCGTGGGCACCGCTGTCGAGGGCGCGACGGTGACCGGCGTGGTCGCCTCCCCGCCGCAGGGTGCGCCGTTCAGCTTGCAGTTGACCGGCCGCGCGCCCGAGCCGACGAAACCGAACGTCACCTTCGCGCCGACCGGAATCGCGCCGTTCCAGGAACGGTTCGTGAATGTCCGGTGACTGCCCGAAGCAGTCATGTCGGTTTCCCAGAAACTGCCGATGCCGGCACCGGCCGGCAGGTCGAATTCGACCTTCCAGGAGGTGAGCGCGGACGTTCCGGTGTTGTCGATGGTCACCTCGGCCTGCCAGCCGCTGCCCCAGTCATCGACCGTACGCAGGGTGGCGGTGGGTGCCGCGGCCGAGGCGGGCAGGGCGATCCAGGCGGTGGCCAGGGCGGCGACGGTGGCCGCCGAGGCGAGAATCAGGCTTCGTTTCCGGCGCATGGGGGTGCGGCCCTTCGAAGGAGATCGGACGGGAACGATCGCCATTATTCAAAGGTTTTCCGCTGTCGCGCGCGGCGTTTAAGGTCGCTTTAAGGACCTTTGTGGTGGACGTTTTTCGCCGCGTCCGGATAACACTTTCGCCGGGCCGGGATCGTCGTCCCGGCCCGGCGGCGGTTCAGTTCGCCCGGGTCAGGCGCACCACGGACCAGGAGATGCGCGGCAGGACGAGAGTGGCGACTTCGCCATCGACCGCGACCGCGCCGGTGGGCACCTCCGCGGTCGGGCGCAGGGTGACCCGCTCCGGCTCGTCCCTGGTGTTCGAGGCGCGCACGTCGTCGTCGGTGAGCGTCCAGGACTCGGCCACGGTCAGCCCGGCGCCGAACGCGGCCAGGTCGACGGTGAGCTCGACCGGCTGCTCCTGGTCCCGGTTGACCGCGAAGAGCACCACGTCGCCGGTGGCCGGGTCGTGGGTGGCCACCGCGTCGACCACGGCTGCCTCGCCGTACTTCGCGGTGTCGTAGGACGGGCTGTCCACCAGGACGTCCAGCACGTCGCCCTTGGCCAGGGCCGCGGTCCGGGAGAACGGGTAGAAGATGGTCTGCCGCCAGGCCGGGCCGCCCGGCTCGGTCATGATCGGCGCGATCACGTTCACCAGCTGCGCCTGGCAGGCCGCGGTCACCCGGTCGCTGTGCCGCAGCAGCGAGATCAGCAGGTTGCCGACCACCACCGCGTCGGCGACGTTGTACTGGTCCTCGATGACCCGCGGGGCGACCTCCCACTCCTTCGGCAGCGGCGCGTTCTGGAACCGGGACAGGTACCAGACGTTCCACTCGTCGAACGACAGGTTGATCTTCTTCTTGCTCTTCAGGCGGGCGCCGACCGCGTCCGCGGTGGCCACGATGCTGTTCACGAAGTGGTCCATGTCCACCGCGCTGGCCAGGAACGAGCCCAGATCGCCGTCGTGCTCCTCGTAGTACGCGTGGCAGGAGACGTAGTCGACCACGTCGTAGGCGTGCTCCAGCACCGTCGACTCCCAGGTGCCGAAGGTCGGCATCACCGAGCTGGAGCTGCCGCAGGCGACGAGTTCCAGGTCCGGCTCGGCCGAGCGCAGCGCCCGTGCGGTCGAGGCGGCGAGCAGGCCGTACTCCTCCGGGGTCTTGTGCCCGGTCTGCCACGGTCCGTCGAGCTCGTTGCCGAGGCACCAGATCTTGATGCCGTACGGCTTCTCCGCGCCGTTGGCCCGCCGCCGCTCGGAGAGCTCGGTGCCCTCCGGGTGGTTGACGTACTCGTGGACGTCGAGCGCCTCCTGCACGCCACGGGTGCCGAGGTTCACCGCGTACATGATCTCGACGTCGGCCTTCTCGGCCCACTTGGCGAACTCGTCGATGCCGACCTCGTTCGTCTCGATGCTGCGCCAGGCCAGGTCACGCCGGCGGGGGCGCTGCTCGACCGGGCCGACGCCGTCCTCCCAGCGGTAGCCGGAGACGAAGTTGCCGCCCGGATAGCGGACCATCGTGACACCGAGCTCGCGGGCCAGGGCCAGCACGTCGGTGCGGAACCCGTCCTCGTCGGCGAGCGCGTGACCCGGCTCGTAGATCCCGGTGTAGACGCAGCGGCCCATGTGCTCGACGAAGGAGCCGAAGGTGCGGCGGCTGACCGGCGCCACGATTTGGGCAGGGTTCAGTGCGACACGTGCACGAAGCATGTTGTTCCTTAGAAGAAAGTCACTTGACGGCGCCGATGGTCAAGCCACCGCGCCAGTACCGCTGCAACATCAGGAAAGCCACGATCAGGGGGACGATCGCCACGAGGGCGCCGGTGATGATCACGTTGAACGTGGCCGCGCCGCCGTTGCCCATGATCGCGGACATGTACCAGGTCCGGAGCCCGACGGTGAGCGGGTAGAGCTGGTCGTCGCTCAGCATCACCAGCGGCAGGAAGAAGTTGTTCCAGGACGCGACCATGCTGAACAGCAGCACGGTGACCAGGGCCGGCCGCATGGCGGGCAGCGCCACGCTGCGGAACACCCGGAACTCCCCGGCCCCGTCGATGCGGGCGGCCTCGAGCATCTCGTCCGGGATCGAATCGTGGACGTAGACCCGGAGCAGGTAGACACCGAACGGGTTGAGCAGCGACGGCAGGATCACCGCCCAGATCGTGTCGACCAGGTCGGCCTGCGACATCAGCAGGTACGTCGGCAGCACCAGCGCCGTCGCCGGCACCATGATCAGTCCGAGGAGCAGCGCGAAGAGGGCGTTGCGGCCCGGGAAGCGCAGCTTGGCGAAGGCATAGCCGGCCAGCGCCGAGATCGCGGTCGCGCCCACACCGCTCACCACGGCGTAGAACGCCGAGTTGCGCAGCCAGGTGAGGAAGACCCCGTTCTCCTGGTTGAACAGCAGTTTCAGGTTGTCGAACAGGTGGAAGCCGTTGAACCAGAGCGAACCCGCGTCGAACAGGCCCTCGTTGTTCTTGGTCGACGCCACCAGCAGCCACCAGAACGGCAGCAGGAAGTAGACGGCCATCAGGCCCATCACCACGTGGGCGGCGACGCTGCCTTTCTTGAGACTCATCGCAGCGCGCTCCTCTTCCGGGTGGCGAACAGGAAGATGTACGACCCGATGAAGACCACCGCGCCGAGCAGGAACGAGATCGCCGCCGAGTAGTTGTACTGCTGGAACGAGAACGCCTGGTTATAGGCGTACACGTTCGGTGTGTAGTGCTGGGTGATCGCGCCCGGGTTGAGCGGCTGCAGGATCAGCGGCTCGGTGAAGAACTGCAGCGTCCCCATGATCGTGAAGAGCGTGGCCAGGACCAAGGCTGAGGAGATCATCGGCGTCTTGATCCGCAGAGCGATCTGCACCTGACCGGCGCCGTCGATCTTCGCGGACTCGTAGACCTCCTTGGGCAGGCCCTGCAGCGCCGCGTACAGGACGATCATGTTGTAGCCGGCCCACTGCCAGGTGACGATGTTGCCCAGCGACGCCAGCACCGTGTCACCGGAGACGAAGTCGACGCCGGTCCAGGCGAGCGGGCCGATGTTCTTGCTGTACAGGAAGCCCCACATGAGCGTGCCGATCACCACCGGCACGGCGTACGGGACGAAGGCCGCCAGCCGGAAGAAGCGGGAGAACCGCGAGGTCGCGGCGTCGATCAGCAGGGCCGCGAGCAGCGCCAGCCCGATCATCACCGGAGTCTGGATCAAGCCGAAGATCAGGACCCGGACGACGCCCTCACGGACCAGCGGGTCGTCGATCGCCTGCTTGTAGTTGTCCAGGAAGGCGAAGACCTCGCCCTCGATCAGGGTGGACCGGTACAGGCTGATCTTGAAGGCGTACGCCAGCGGCAACAGCAGGAACGCGATCAGCAGGATGGCGAACGGGAGGACGAAGAGCCAACCCGTCGTGGCCTCGCGTGCGCTTCTGAAGAGCGGCCGGCGTTGTGCGGGGCCCGCAGCCGCCGGAGCGGCCGCGGGCTTGGTCTGCACCTGGGTCATTACTGAACCTTGAAGCCCTGCTGGGTGGCGTAGGTCTTGACGTTCGCCTGCGCCGCGTCCAGCGCCGCCGTCCAGGACGTCTTCTTCTCGATCGCCTGGTTCAGGTTGGTGGTCAGCTGGTTGAAGTTGTAGCTGTTGAACGGGCTCCAGGAGAACGGGCCGATCGCGTTGTAGGCCGGGACGAAGACCTCGTTGACCTTCTGGCCGCCGAAGAACTCGTACTCCTTGTTCTTGAAGGTGTCCGACTCGAGGATCGGCGTGGCGGTCGGGAAGAGGAACGCCTTGTCGATGCCGATCTTCCAGGCGTCGGTGTTCTTCGCGCCGAACAGCTCCATGGCGACCTTGGCGGCGACGTCCGGGTACTTGGCCTGGTCGGTCACCGCGAACGAGGAGCCGCCCCAGTCACCCTGCTTGTTCTCGCCGGCGACCCACTGCGGCAGCGGCGCGACCTTCCACTTGCCGGACGACTTGGCGGCGTTGGCCTGGATGTAACCGGGGCCCCAGCCGGCCGCGAGGTAGGTGGCGTACTTCTCCGAGTTGAGTCCGTTGTAGAAGTCCGTGGTGTGGAAGGCGGTGGTGTCGGCCAGACCGGCGTTGACCATGCCCTCCCAGTACTCGATGACCTTCTTGGCCTCGGCGCTGTTGACGTTCACCCCGATGTTGGACGGGTTCGCCAGGTCGTAGGAGTACGGCTGGGCGCCGGCCTGCCACATCAGGCCGCTCATGAAGCCGCCGTCGTTCGCGCCGAAGTCGGTGATGAAGCTCTTGCCGGCGGAGGCGGTCTTCAGCTTCTCGGCCTGCGCCTTGTACTCGTCCCAGGTCTTCGGCACGGTCAGGCCGTACTTCTTGAAGATGTCCTCGCGGTACATCATCGCCATGGGGCCGGCGTCGACCGGGATGGCGTAGACCTGGTCACCGGAGCTGACCTGCTTCCAGGCCCACTCGACGTAGTCGCCCTTGACGTCGTTGGCGCCGTACTTGCCGAGGTCGACGAGGTGCTTGGTGAGCGCGAAGGTGGGGATCTCCTGCAGCTCCAGCATGGCCACGTCGGGCGCGCCCTTGCCGGCCTTCAGCGCGGTCTGCAGCTTGGTGTACTGGTCCTGACCGGTACCCGCGTTGGTCCACTCGATCTTGATGTCCGAGTGGGTCTTGTTGAACAGGTCGACGACACCCTGGAACTCCGGGTACCAGGCCCAGACCTTGACGGTGACCGGGCCGGTGGGCTTCTCGGGGGTGTCGGCGGAGTCGCTACCGCACGCCACCATGGTGACCGCGGTGAAAGCAGCGACCGCCGTCACGACTGATCGCCGCAGACGGCGCTTTAGACTAAAGTTCCTGGCGTTCACTGGGTCCTCACAGGGTTGAGCATTCGAGTATCCGGTTGACGTGTCGGGTAGAGCCGGCCCGCGGTGCTGGCACACCGAGGGCCGGCCACTGGTCTACCAGACACCAGGGCCGTTCAGCACGCTTGCGAAACCGATCCCACCTGCGTATATGCCGCCCGCAGGCAGATGTTGCTACTGTTTTGCAGCGCTGCAAAACACAGCATGCACAACCGTCCAATCGACGGCAAGGGGTAACCTGCCGGAAACTTGGCGCTGGCGGTTAGCCGCAAAGGGGGGCACATTGCGTCGGGAAGTCACTCTGCGTGACGTGGCGGAGCTGGCGGGAGTTTCCAGCCGCACCGTCTCCAACGTGGTGAACGGCTATGCGAACGTCACCGAGCGGACCCGCATCCGGGTCCAGCGGGCCGTCGATGAACTGGGCTACCGGCCCAACGTGCTGGCCCGGAACCTGGCACAGGGGCGGTCCGGTCAGATTGCCCTGGTGGTGCCGTACCTGGACACCCCGTACTTCTCCGAGTTGTTGCAGAGCGTGATCCGCGCGGCCCGGAAGAGCGGATATAACGTTCTGATCGACCAGACCGACGGCGACGCCGAGCACGAGCGCGGCTTCATCGCGCACGGCTCCCGCCGGCTGCTCTTCGACGGCGTCATCTTCAGCCCGCTCGGCCTCGACCAGCAGGCCCTCGCCGACCGCGACCCGGCCCTGCCGCTGGTCATACTCGGTGAACGGACCAGCGACGGCACGTTCGACCACATCGGCATCGACGACGTGGCCGCTTCCCGGCAGGCCACCGACCACCTGCTCGACCTGGGCCGGCAGCGGGTCGCCGCGATCGGCGACCAGCCCTACGCCACCGGCGAGGCGGCCCAGCGCCGCACGCGCGGCTTCCGCGAGGCACACCACGCGCGCGGCCTGCCGGTCCGCGAAGATCTCATCATCAGTACGCCCCGCTTCAACCGCCCCGACGGCGCCCAGGCGATGGCCCACCTGCTCGACCGCGAGGACCCGCCGGACGCGGTGTTCTGCTACAGCGACCTGGTCGCACTCGGCGCCATCCACACCATCGTGTCCCGCGGCCTGCGGGTGCCCGAGGACGTCGCGGTGATCGGTTACGACGACATCGAGGACGGCCGCTTCTCCAACCCTCCGGTCACCACCATCTCCCCCGACAAGGAGATGATCGCAACCACCGCGGTGGAACGCCTCCTGCTGCGCATCAGCAGCGCGACGCCCCCTCCGGGCCTGGAGCTGCGCGCCCCCCACAGGTTGATAGTCCGGGAAAGCACCATCGGCCGCGGCTGAGAGACTCAGATCGGTGTCCGACCCACCGCCGCAGGGCATTTAATGCTGCCCCGCACAACCCCAGGACCCGATCAACTTGCAGCCAAGAATACGGGGAATGCAACCCTGCACAATGCCGAACAAATGTTTTCTGCGAACTTATCGGCCTCTCCCCGGAGATGTTCAAACCCGCCGAAGCGAGAGTGGCCAGTCTCCGGTCGCCTGCACTCGATCGGCGAGGCCGCCGCGGACGGCAAAGTGCCGGGTATGCCACCGCAGCTGAGGAGGCGACCGCGGCCGAAAACGCCACAGCCGAGGAAGCGACCGAAGTCGGAGACGTCACCACGGCCGGAGGCACCACCGCGGCCGGAGGCGCCGCCGCAGCCAGAGACGCGACCGCGGCCGGAGGCGCCACCACAGCCAGAGACGCGACCGCGGCCGGAGGCGCCGCCGCAGCCAGGGACTTGACCGCGGCTGAAGGAGCGATCGAGGTCGGGGACGCCACCGGGGCGGAAGACTCGATCGGGGGTGGGCACGCTTCGGTTGGAGGATGAGAAAGGCGGCGGCGATCATGTGCTCGACGCAGGCGGTCGGAATGGCGGCGGGCCAGACCCCAGGCGCGGCGTCGCTCGTGTTCGCGGCGGAAAGCGTCGCGGGCCGGAGAATGGCGGCGTGAAGCGGTGCGGTCACGCATGGCCGACAATTCCGCCCTGGTGAACAAACCCTGCTGCCGCATGCCTCCATTCTGCCGGAAAGAAATCGCCCTCGGTAAGTATTTGATCATGCCTATTTGAAGGAACGTCCGTCCGGCATGCACGACTGTCCGGCGACGGATATAGGAACTGCGTAACAGGGGCGGCAAACCGGTAAAGAAATCGGCATCTCTCGCCGGCAATGCCGGCAATAGAGAGCTGCACCGCCACCAGACGCCGATCCACTACGCCACCGAGCGCGGCTGATCCGTTCAAGATCGCTGAGGGTGGGCGAGGCCGTAAATGTGGTTCCGCCCGAGCACCCGGCAGCCAGTGACCGCGCGAGGGGGCCGGGTGGCAGCCAGTGACCGCGCGAGGAGGGCCGGGTGGCAGCCGGCGGCCGCGCGAGGAGGCCGGGCGACCGGCGGCTGCCGATTGCGCGATGAGCGCGATCGGGTGGCAGCTACCGGCTGGCCGCCGAGTGCCGGTGTCCGGGTTCGGGCTGGGGCGGGGTGGCAGGCGGACTACTGGAAGAGCTTGGCAGCGGTGATGGCGGTCTGGATCACGCCGTAGCCGAGCAGGACGGTCACCAGGGCCCAGGAAAGGAAGAGCCTCACGCGGCCACCTCCTCCCTTCTCGCGGGTTCGTGATAACGCTCGGGGACCGGGCGCACCAGCAGGTTGGCCAGGAAGCCGACGGCCAGCAGGGCGACCATGGTGAACAGCGCCGGGCGGTAGGCGTCGGCGGTGAGCGTTCCGGGTTTGCCCTGGGCGTCCAGGAAGCCGTTGATGATCAGCGGGCCGGCCACGCCGGCCGCGGACCAGGCGGTCAGCAGGCGGCCGTGGATGGCGCCCACCTGGTACGTGCCGAACAGGTCACGCAGGTAGGCCGGGATCGTGGCGAACCCGCCGCCGTAGAACGACAGGATGACGCCGGCCAGCAGGACGAACAGTGCGGTCGCGGCCGGGCCGATCAGGGCGAGCAGGAGGTAGAGGACGATCCCGCCGCCCAGGTAGATCATGTACATCGGTTTGCGGCCGATCAGGTCGGAGGTCGACGACCAGACGAACCGGCCGGCCATGTTGAACAGCGAGAGCACGCCGACGAAGCCGGCCGCCGCGGAGACCGCGACGCTGGACTCGCCGTTCTCCCGGAAGAAGTCCTGGATCATCGGGCTGGCCTGTTCCAGGATGCCGATCCCGGCTGTCACGTTGCAGAACAGGACGACCCAGAGCAGCCAGAACGGGAGCGTCCGGATCGCGTTGGCGGCGGACACCTGCGCGGTGGTGACCAGGGGCTTCTCGCGTACGGTCGCGGGGTCCCAGCCGTCCGGCTGCCAGCCGTCGCGGGGCACCCGGATGTTGAACACCCCGAACATCATGATCACGAAGTAGCCGATGCCGAGGGTGAGGAACAGCCCGGTCAGCGCGTCCCCGTCGGCGACCGAGGTGGCGACGTTCGGGTCGTAGCCGCTGTCGTAGAGCGACATCAGCTGCCGGGACAGCGGCCCGGCGATCAGCGCGCCGCCGCCGAACCCCATGATCGCCAGGCCGGTGGCCAGGCCGGGCCGGTCCGGGAACCATTTGATCAGCGTGGAGACCGGGGAGATGTAGCCGATGCCCAGCCCGATGCCGCCGAGTACGCCGTAACCGAGGTAGAGCAGCCAGAGCTGCCCGGTGGCGATGCCGAGCGCGCTGACCAGGAAGCCGGTCGCCCAGAAGCAGGCGGACACGAACATCGCCTTGCGTGGCCCGCTCGCCTCCACCCAGGTGCCGCCGACGGCCGCGGAGAGTCCCAGCATGACGATCGCGATGCTGAAGATGATCCCGATCGCCGTCTGGCCGGTGTCGAAGTGCTGGACCAGCGAGTTCTTGTAGACGCTGGTCGCGTACACCTGGCCGATGCACAGGTGCACCGAGAGCGCGGCCGGCGGGATCAGCCAGCGGCTGTACCCGGGCGGCGCGATCGAGTGCGCGCGGTCGAAACGGGAGAGCAGGGCCATTGCGGCCGACTACCCATCCATCGATCTCGATAAACTCAGTCCTCCGGCGCGGCCAGGCCGGCCTTCTCGTCGCGCTCCGCCCACTCCAGCAGGGTCTCCAGGGAGAAGGCGCGATCGTCGATCGCGGCATGCAGGTCGCCGAGCTCGGCGAAACGAGCCGGGACCGTACGAATGGTGAAGTCCTTCGGGTCGACGTCCGGGATCTCGTCCCAGCGCACCGGCGTGGACACCGTCGCGGTGGGCACCCCGCGTACCGAATAGGCGCTGGCGATGGTGTGGTCTCGCGCGTTCTGGTTGTAGTCGATGAACAGCGAGCCCGGGTCCCGATCCTTGCGCCACCAGGTGGTGGTGACGTCGTCCGGGGCGCGCCGCTCCACCTCCCGGGCGAAGGCGAGCGCGGCCCGGCGTACGTCGGAGAAGCCCCATCGTGGCTCGATGCGCACGTAGACGTGCAGACCTTTGCCACCGGAGGTTTTCGGGAATCCGGTGATGCCGAGCTCGTCGAGGACCTCGTGAGCGACCCCGGCGACCCGGCGGACCGTGTCGAACGGGCAGTCCGGCATCGGGTCCAGGTCGATCCGCCACTCGTCGGGTTTCTCGGTGTCGGCCCGCCGGGAGTTCCACGGGTGGAACTCCACGGTGGACATCTGCACCGCCCAGATCACGTCGGCGAGCTTGGTGACGCACAGCTCGTCGGCGTGCCGGTTGTAGCGCGGGAACTTCACCCGGACCGTCTCCAGCCAGGGCGGCGCGCCGTTCGGCACCCGCTTCTGGTGCACCTTCTCCCCGGCCAGGCCGTCCGGGAAGCGGTGCAGCATGCAGGGGCGCTCGCGCAGCGCCCGGACGATCCCGTCGCCCACCGCCAGGTAGTACTCGACCAGGTCGAGCTTGGTGGCGCCGAGCTCCGGGAAGTAGATCCGGTCCGGGTTGGAGACCCGGACGTCGTGGTCGCCGACTTCGATGACGGTGGCTTTACCGGCCATGGTCAGAATTTAGCCCAGCCAGGCGTCGTCCATGTCCCGAAGCAGCGTGTCACCCGAGTCCAGCAGGTCCAGCATCGGGCCGATCCGGGGCAGTTCGTGGGTGATGAAGTAGCGGGCCGCGAGCCGTTTGCCGTCGTAGAAGTCGCCCTCCTTGTCGCCGGCCGCGAGATGCTGCTCCAACCAGAGCCAGGCGACCACCAGGTGGCCGGCGGCGTCGAGGTAGGCGGTGGCGTTGACCAGGGCGGACGACGGGTCGCCGGTGGCCCAGAGCTTCGCGGTGGTGCGGGCCAGGCGGTCGCAGGCCTCCAGGACCGGGGTGCCGAGGTCGGTGGGCACCGCGGAAGCGGTGGCCCGGATCCGGTCCAGCAGCAGGCCCAGCCCGGCGCCGCCCTTCATGGTGACCTTGCGGCCGAGCAGGTCGAGCGCCTGGATGCCGTCGGTGCCCTCGTGGATCGAGTTGAGCCGGTTGTCCCGGTAGAACTGCTCGACCGGGTACTCCCGGGTGTAGCCGTAGCCGCCGTGCACCTGGATGGCGTGGTCGTCGGCGAGCCGGCACCACTGCGACGGCCACGCCTTGACGATCGGGGTGAGCACGTCCAGCAGCAGGTTGTTCTCCTCGGACGGCTCGTCGAGCAGCTTCGCCGCGTACAGGATCAGGGCCAGACCGCCCTCGACGTAGGACTTGGAGGCGAGCAGCATCCGGCGTACGTCCGGGTGCTTGACGATGGGAACCGGCGGGGCCGTGGGGTCCTTGTCGGCGAGCGGACGGCCCTGCTCCCGCTCCCGGGCGTAGGCCAGGGCGTGCAGGTAGCCGGTGTAGCCCAGGGCGACCGCGCCCGCCCCGACGCCGATCCGGGCCTCGTTCATCATCAGGAACATGTACGCGAGGCCGCGCCCTTCCTCCCCGACCAGGTAACCGGTGGCGTCGTCGAAGGCGAGCACGGTGTTGGTGGTGCCCCGGTAACCCATCTTGTGGTTGAGCCCGGCGAGCGTCACGCCGTTGCGCTCCCCCGTCGCCACGTGCTTCTTCGGCACGATGAACAGCGACAGCCCCTTGACCCCGGCGGGCGCCCCGGCGACCCGGGCCAGCACCAGGTGCACGATGTTCTCGCTCAGCTCGTGGTCGCCGCCGGAGATCCACATCTTGCTGCCGGTCACCCGGTAGGTGCCGTCGCCGGCCGGGACCGCCTTCGTCAGCACGTCGCTGAGCGCGGACCCGGCCTGCGGCTCGGACAGGCACATGGTTCCGGTGAACCGGCCCTCGAGCATCGGGTAGACGTACGTCTCGATCTGCTCCTTGGTGCCGTGCGCGAGCAGCAGATGCGCGTTGCCCGAGGTGAGCATCGCGTACGCCGAGGTGGCGGTGTTGGCGGCCTGGAACCAGAGGAAGCAGGCCCGGGCGACGACCGCCGGGAGCTGCATGCCGCCGTGCTCGGCGCTCAGCGGCGCGGCGATCAGACCGGCCTCGGCGAAGGCCTTCAGCGCCCGGGACACCTCCGGGATGATCTCCACCCGCTCGCCGTCGAAGGTCGGCTCGTTCAGGTCGTTCTTGCGGTTGTGCGGCGCGAAGTCGCGCTCGGCGATCTGCTGGGAGACGTCCAGGAACGCGTCGAACGTCTCCCGGGAGTGCTCGGCGAACCGCTCCCGCTCGGTCAGCGACTCGACGTCGAGCCATTCGTAGAGCAGAAACGCGAGATCACGCCGGGAGAGCACCTTGGACACCGCAGCCACCACCGTTCGCCGGGAAACTCATTGCACCTAGTGTGCACTAAGTTCAGCCCGCCGCGCGGTGCCGGCCCACCCAACCGTCGTCCTCGCGCGCTCCACGGCTGCCGCCGGCGTGCTTGATCGCGTACATCGCGTGGTCGGCGGCGCGCAGCGCGGTGTCCGGGTCCTCGGCGGCCGGCGCCAGGTGCACGCCGATGCTGGCGCCGATCAGGATCTCCTGGCCGGCGATCCGGAACGGCAGCTCCAGGACGTATCGCAGGCGGCCGCTCATGCTCTCCGCGTCGCCGGCGGTCACGCCGGGCATCAGCACGACGAACTCGTCGCCGCCGACTCGCGACAGCACGTCGGTCGAGCGTACGCAGGCGCTGAGCCGGTCCGCGACCTGCCGCAACAGTTCGTCGCCCACCTCGTGCCCGTGGGCGTCGTTCACCGGCTTGAACCCGTCCAGGTCCACGAACAGCACCGCCACCGAGTCGCGGCGCAGCGTCGAGCCGAGGGCGTCCTGCATCCGGCGGCGGTTCGGCAGGCCGGTGAGCGGGTCGTGCTGCGCCTCGTGCTCCAGCCGCTCCTGGAAGGCCCGGTTCTCCGAGATGTCCCGGGCGTTGATCACGACGCCCTCCAGCGAGGGGTTGTGCATCTGGTTGGAGGCGGTGAAGTCGAACCAGCGGTACTCACCCTCGGCCGACCGGGCCCGGCACTGCAGCCGCAGCACCCCGGCCGGGTCGGCGAGCAGGGCGGTGAGCTGCTCGCGCATCTTCGGCTCGTCCTCGGGGTGCAGCAGCTCGAAGACGGTGTGCCCCTTGAGCGCGCCGGTCGGGAAACCGAGCACCGAGTACGCGCTCGGGCTGCTGAAGATGATCCGGCCCCGGCCGTCGAGCACCGACACCAGGTCGGGGGCGTGCTGGAAGAGGGCCTGGAACCGCTCGTCGGCGCGGCGGCGCTGGATCTGGGTGCGGTAGCCGAGCACCGAGATGCCGGCCACTCCGATCAGCAGCATCGCGCCGAGGGTCAGGTTCAGCGTCTGACTGCGGCTGTGCACCGGGCCGTCGAACGAGGACTTCGTCTGGGTACGGACGTAGGACCAGCCGCTGGACAGGCCGCCGTAGACGATCGCGATCATGCGGGTGTCGCCGGAGTCGTACTCGACGAAACGGACGCCGGACGTGCCGAGGCTGGACTTGAGGGCCGGGTCGACGGCCGTACCGATCAGGGTCCGGTCGCTGGCGGCGCCGACGGTGCCGGTGTTGTCCACCACGACGGTCTGGTGTGTGTCGGCGGCGAGGCGTACCAGGTAGGTCTGCAACGACGTGGTGGCGACCTCGTTGAGCCCGATCAGGAAGCCGGCCGGTGTCTCGCCGACCATGACCGGCACGGCCACCGCCGCGAGGGCGACGCCGTCCACCGTCATCACGTTCGAGAAGCCCGGTTTGCCGGCTTTGAGCTGGGCGCGCAGCGGCTCCCAGGCGGGGTCGTCCGGCGACGGCAGGCCCTCGGCGCGGCTCGCGGTGAGGATGTCGCCGTTCAGGTCGGCGGTCATCATCCCGTACTGGAAGGTCGCGCTCTTGGCCGCGGCGGCCGCCAGCATCTGCTGGTCGGCGGCCGAGTTCCTGGCGAGATGCAGCACGTGCTCGCTGATGACCTCGACCAGTTCGAGGGCCGAGTTCAGCTGCAGCTGGTTGGTCAGGGTGCCGTTGTTGGTGCCCAGGGCGCTGCTGTCAGCCCGATGCACCGTGTCGGCCGCCCGCAGGGCGGACCGGTTGACCAGAAAACCGATGACCCCGGCGGCGGCCAGCAACAACACGCTGACCACCACGGCAATCCAGTTGCGCAACCGCATCGCGTTCCTCCTCACCGCTTGTCATCGGCAGCGGGAGGCGGGGCTGAAAGAAAACGCCCACTAGGGGGCCGCACGGAGCAAACCCGAGGGTGCGGGCGCCGGAAACCCCGGGGAAAACGGGGCGGCGATCGGCGCTCCGGACCCCGATGATGGAGAAGGCACTCAGCGGGTCGGAATCGTCGCAGCACGTGCGATCCCCACCCTTCCAGCGAGCGATGTAACCGGACGACCCACGTCGACGATCGGAGCACCGCATGCGCAGACAGGTGGTGGCATCACCGCCGGCATGGCTGGCACCGCTCCGCGCCCGGGTCCCGGTGCCGCGACGCTCGCCCGAGCAGCCGCCCCCGGCCGGCCCACGATCACCGGCGGCCCCTCCCGCCGCCCCCGGGCGCCCGCGGATCATGCGGGCCGGCCTGAGCGTCACCGGCGCCGCCTTCGCCGCCCTCTTCTACTGCCTCTCCTTCACCCCGTCGCTCCTCCCCCGCGCCTGGTTCCTGCAGGGCGTGGTCGCCGGCATCACCGCCGCGATGGGTTACGCGCTGGGCACCGGGGTCGGCGCCCTGATCGCGCTGCGCCGCCCGTTTCACGAGCAGACGGTCCGCCTCGCCTGGCGGATCCTGATCGCCCTGGTTCCGCTGCTCGTGGTGGTCTTCCTCTGGCTCGGCACCCGCTGGCAACGGGAGCTGCGGATCCGGCTCGGCATGGAGCCCGCCCAGGAGTACGACATCGCCCGTACCGTCGGGGCCAGCCTGCTCACCCTCGGCCTGCTGCTGCTGATCGCCCGGGCGCTGCTGCTCGCGACGTACGCCTGCGCCTGGGTGTTCCGGCGGATCGTCTCCGACCGCGCGGCGTACTGCGCGGGCACCGTCGTGGTGGCCGTGCTCAGCTACGGCGCCTTCGACGGGCTGCTGATGGCGCAGGTCTTCACGATGGCCGACCGGTCCGCCGCCGTGATCAACAACGGCACGGGCAACGGCGTCCTGGTGCCGGCCTCGGCGCTGCGCTCCGGCGGGCCGCAGTCCCTGGTCGCCTGGGACTCGCTGGGCCGGCAGGGCCGCTCGTTCGTGGCCGGCGCGCCCACCCGGGAGCAGCTGACCACGTTCGCCGGGCGGCCGGCCGCCGAGCCGATCCGGCTCTACGCCGGGCTCACCTCCGCCCGGACGCTGGCCGACCGGGCCGCCCTCGTGGTTCGGGAGATGGACCGGACCGGGGCGTTCGAACGCTCGGTGATCGCGGTCATCACCCCGACCGGGACCGGCTGGGTGGACAACAAGGTCACCCGGTCACTGGAGTACATGTACGCCGGTGACACCGCACTGATCTCGATGCAGTACTCGTACCTGCCCAGCTGGGCGGCCTTCCTCGGGGACCGCTCGGAGGTGGTCGACGCCGCCTCCGCGCTGATCACCGCGGTGCGGCAGCGCTGGGCCGCGCTGCCCGAGGCGACCCGGCCCAAGCTGCTGCTGTTCGGCGAGAGCCTGGGGACGTACGGGTTGGAGAAGACCTTCGGCACGGCGGCGGAACTGGTCGCCGGATCGGACGGCGCCCTGCTGCTCGGGCCGACCTTCGCCAACCCGGTGCACCGGCAGCTCACCGACGACCGGGCCGAGCACAGCCCGGTCTGGGACCCGGTCTACCCGGATCTGCCGGTGGAGTTCGCCGAGGACGCGGCCGGCCTGCGTGACCTCACCGGCAGCCCACCGAAGGTCGTCTACCTGCAGAACGCCACCGACCCGATCGTCTGGTGGAACTGGGACCTGCTCTGGAAGAAGCCGTCGTGGCTGAACGGCGAGCGTGGCCCGGACGTGACGCCGGACATGCACTGGTACCCGGGAATCACGTTCTGGCAGACCACCTGCGACCTGGTCTTCGCCAACAAGGTGCCGACCGGGCACGGGCACGTCTACAAGTCGGAGACGGTGGACGGGTGGGCCGCGATCGCGCCCCCGCCCGGCTGGACCGACGCCGACAGCCTCCGGCTGCGCGCCCTGCTCGACGGCTGAGGCGTCAGAAGCCGGTGCCGCTGGTGACGTCCACCGGTACGGCGGGAAGGGTGTCGCCGCTGATCTCAGCGCTCCGCTCGCCGGTGTCCAGGCGGGGCGCCGGAGCGGCCACGCCGTCCCGGGTCAGCACACCGACCTGCGATCCGTCCGGGAGGACGATCCAGCCGCCTTTTATCTCGGCGTTGCGCAGCCTCGCCGCCGCCCGGTAGAGGCCGGACGGGGGCTGAACCCGCGGGATCGAGAAGCTGGTCGATCGCCCGCCGACGGTCACCTGCCCGGTGGCACGTCTCCGGTCGGTCCTTCCGGTCAGCTCGGCGCCGTCCCGCCCGGTCAGCGAGAGGCTGCCGTCGACGACGCCGCCCTTCAGCCAGGCCTCGACCCGGCTGCCGTCGCAGAGGTAGGCGATGGCCCGGCCGTCCCGGACGGCCAGCGAGAGCGTTCCGGCGGCGCCGGGCAGGCGGGCGGCATAGGTGGCACGGGCCGGCGGTGCGGTCGCGCCCAGTTTCTCCCTCTCCACCGTCTGCGCCGGCTTCGGCTGGTTCGTGCCGGGCCCGGCGTCCGCGGAGGGCGGGGCCGCCACCGGTGGGTCGCCGGAGCCGATCCGGACGGCGATGCCGGTCAGTGCCGCCACCAGGACGGCGCTCGCCACCCCGGCGAGCAGGACGGTCCGCCGCCGGCGGGACCGGCGCGGCAGACCCAGCAGCCGGGTGGGCGGCACCTCCTGCGGCGGCAACTCCTGCGGTGGCCAGGCCCGTGGCGGCATCTTCTCCGTGGGCGTCTCCTCCGCCAGTGGGAGGACGACCGCGGCCCTGATCCGGGCGGCCACATCGGCGGCCGGCGGCCGCTCCCACGGGTGGACGGCCAGGCAGTCGCGGACCACGTCGCGAACCGGCCGGGGAATCCGGTGCAGGCCGGACCGGCCGGGCGCGGGCCGGGTCCCGGACGTCATCTCGGCGAGCAGCACGCCGAGCGCGTACACGTCGGCGGCGGCGGTCGGTGGCCCGCCGGCGGCCCGCTCCGGTGCGGCGTAGGGGTTGTCCACGGTGTCCGGCTCAGCCGGCAGCGCGGCCATCCCGAAGTCGCCGACCTTGACGCGCGGCGGACGTGCCCCGCCCACCAGCAGGACGTTCTCCGGTTTCAGGTCGAGGTGCACGATGCCGCGGGCGTGCACGTCGGCCAGCACGTCAGCCACCTGCGCGGCGACCGCGGCGGCCGTCTCCAGCGGCAGGGTCCCGCCCTCCGCGGCCACGTAGGCCCGCACGCTGGGACCGTCCACCAGTTCCATCACCAGCGCCAGCCGTCCCGGCTCGGCGACCAGGTCACGCATCCGGACGATCCCGTCGTGGGGCAGCTGGTGCAGGGTGCCGCCGATCCGGCTGAGCAGGTCCCGGACCCGGGGGCTGGCGGCCAGGTCCGGGCGCAGCAGCTTGACCGCCAGCGGCGGCTCACCGGGCGCGGTGGCCCGGTGGACCACCGCGCAGGCGCCGCGGCCGATCTCCTCGCCCAGCAGGTAGCGGCCGATCCGTTCCGTGTCACCCATCGACGGCTCCTCCCGACGTCACACTCTTAATCCTCTATCGCCCGATAAAAGCTGATAGCGGGTGTTCGGCGGAACCTGGACGGGTGATGCGGCGGCTAGTACTGCTACGGCGGATCACTACTTCGAGTAGTTCTGGATCGTTTCCCGGACGTGGTCACGGTTGAGCAGGTGCAGGGTTGGGACGAGGCGT
>NZ_JBEZZB010000140.1:0-27603 GCF_040638955.1 Actinoplanes sp. NPDC024001 | reverse complement strand
GGCGGCCGGCCGCTGCGACGCCTACCTGGAGCTCGGTGACGTGCTCGCCGAGGCCGGCAAGCCGGAGCAGGCCGCCGAGGCGTACCGGTGCGCCGCCGGCTGCGGGCAGCCGGCCGGCTGGTACGAGCTGGGGGTGCTGCACCACGACGCCGGGGACCTGGACACGGCCGAGGAGTTCCTGCGGCGGGCGGTGGACGCCGGTTACGCCCCGGGCTGGACCGGGCTGGGCGTGCTGCGCCACGAGCGCGGCGATCTGGCCGAGGCGGAGGCGTGCCTGCGCACGGCGGTCGCCGAACGGCACACCGACGCCCACCTGTACCTGGGTGACGTGCTGCGGCAGCGCCGTGACCACGACGGGGCGGAGCAGCAGTACCGGCTGGCCGCGGCGGCCGGGGAGGCGGCGGCGGTGACCCGGCTGGGTGCGCTGTTCCTGGAGCTGGACGAGCTGGACGCGGCGGAGCCTCTGCTGCGGGCGGCCGCCACCGACGACGCGCACGCCGCCTATCTGCTCAGTGTGCTGCTGCAGCGGCGCCGGCAGTGCGCGGAGGCGGACGGGTGGCGGCACCGGGCCGCCGACGCCGGTCACGAGCAGGCCGGCCGGGAGGTGAGCGCCGCGGTCAGCCGCTGACCAGGGCGCCGTGCAGGAACAGGTCGACCACCTGCGCGGACGGCAGCTCGTCGCCGGCGCAGGCCAGGCCGAGCAGGGCTCCGGCGAGGTCGCCGGCGGGCAGCCGCAGGTGCAGGTGCGCTTCGTGCGGTGCGAGCAGCCTGGTGAGCGCCTGCCGCAGGTCCGGGTGGCCGGCCGGCTGCCCGGCGGGCAGGTCGGCCCGGATCCGGCGGTGGTAGTCGCCGACGATGTCGAGCGCCTCGGTCAGGCGTGCGGCCAGCGGCTGGTCGGTGCGGATCGCGTCCAGCCGGCGGATCTCCGCGGCCGGGTCGAGGGTCGTGCTGATCTGCGCCAGCACGGTGGCGGCGCAGGCCCGCACGACCGCGCCCGCGTCGGGGAAGACGGCGAGCAGGTCGGTCTCGGTGACGCCGGCGGCCGCGGCGAGTCGGGCCGTGCTCGGCGGCGGGTCGTGGCCGATCAGCGGCAGGGCGGCCCGCACGATCGCCTGGCGCAGCTGCTCGGGTGCGTCCATGAGGCCCTCCTCAGCCGCACTCTATGCGGTGCGGGACGGGCCGGTCGTCTCGCGCGGTCGCGCAGCCGCCGCGATACGACGCAAATCGCTGATGATGAATGTGAATCACCGCCGGGTGTCGGGCCGTCAGCACCGGCGTTAGGTTCCGCGGATGGCGGTGAAAGCGCTTACACGGGCCCGGCCGGTCACCATCTACCAGGTCGCGGAACGTGCCGGCGTGTCGATCGCCACCGTGTCGCGGGCGCTGCGCGACGACACCCCGGTCACCGACGAGACCCGCCGCCGTGTGCGGCAGGCCGCCGCCGACCTGGACTTCACCCCGTCGCGGCCGGCCCGGTCGCTCGCCGAGGGCCGGCACGCCGCCACCGGCATCGTCTTTGCCGACCTGGTCGGCCCCTCCTACGCCGAGGTGGTCCTCGGCTACGAGGCGGTCGCGGCGAGCCTGGGCAGCAGCGTGCTGATCCTGGCCACCCGCGACCGCGCCGACGCCGCCGACGCGGTCCGTGACCTGGCCCGCCGCGTCGACGGCCTGGCCGTGCTGGGCCGCACCGTCGGCGACGACGTCATCACCGCGGTCGCCGCCACCCTGCCGGTGGTGCTGATCGCCCGCGACCCGGTGCCCGGCGTGGACACGGTGCGCACCGGCAACGTGCGCACCGCCCGCGCCCTGGCCGGCCATCTGCGCCGGCACGGCTACCGGCGGTTCGCGTTCCTCGGCGACCCGGACGGGGCCCCGGACGTCGCCGGCCGCTACGCCGGGTTCGCCGCCGCGGTGGGCGACGGGTGCTCACCCGTACCGTCGCCCGGTCTTGACCTGGAGGCCGGGGAACGCGCCGCGCGTGAGCTGCTGCGCCGCGGCCGGCCACCGCAGGCGCTGGTCTGCGCCAACGACGAACTCGCCCTGGGCGCCCTGCGCGCCGCCGAGGCCGCGGGCCTGGACGTGCCCGGCGACCTGGCGGTGACCGGCTGGGACGACCTGCTCGCCGCCCGGTTCGCCGGGCTGACCACGGTGGCGCAGCCGATGCGCTCGCTCGGCGCCACCGCGGCCCGCTGGCTCAACCAGCGCATCAGCGACCCCTCACCCGCCGCCCGGCGGCGGGTCCTTCCCACCCGGCTGCTCGTGCGGCGCAGCTGCGGTGCCCACCCCGCGGAGGTTGATCCGGCATTGGCATCGCCACCACCGGACTCACATAGGAGGTGCTTGACGTGAGACGCCTGCTCGCCGTCCTGATCCTGCTCCTGCCGTTGACCGCGGCCGGGGCCGCGCCGGACCCGCTGCGCCGCTACGCCGCCGACACCTGGACGTCGCTGACCGCGATGACCTCGCCGATCGGTCTCGTCGCCGACAACATCCGCGGCGATCTGTCCGTGCCGAGCACCTACACGTCGCCGACCAACATCGGCGGCTACCTGTGGTCGGCGGTGGTCGCCCGCGATCTCAAGATCATCTCGCCGAAGGAGGCCACCCGCCGGGTCGCGCAGACCCTGCGCACCGTGCGCACGCTGCGCCACCACGAGCCCTCCGGCATGTTCTACAACTGGTACGACCCGGCCACCGGCGACGTCGTGACGGTCTGGCCGGAGGACGGCTCCCCGGTCACCCCGTTCCTGTCCAGCGTCGACAACGGCTGGCTCGCCGCCGGCCTGCGCGTGGTCGCCGGCGCCGTCCCGCCGCTGCGCGGCCAGGCCACCGCGATCCTGCGCGAGATGAACTTCGGGTTCTTCTTCAACCCAGCCGCGACCAGCCCGATCGGCACCCGCGGCCTGATCCGCGGGGGATTCTGGGACACCGCCCCACCCGGCTGCTCGGTGCCGCAGAACGGCGTGTGGTTCACCTGCAACCACTACGACATCACCGTCACCGAACCGCGGATCGCCACCTACCTGGGCATCGGCGCCGGGCAGATCCCGCCGACCGCCTACTTCGACACCATGCGCACCCTGCCGGACAGCTGCGACTACGCGTGGCAGGAGATGCGCCCGTCCGGGTTCACCACCACCCATCTGGGCCGCACCGTCTACGAGGGCTCCTACCGCTACCGGGGCATCACGTTCGTGCCGAGCTGGGGCGGCGACATGTTCGAAGCACTCATGCCGGACCTGTTCGTACCCGAGGCGCAGTGGGGTCCACGCTCGTGGGGCCGCAACCATCCGGCCACGGTGGCCGCGCAGATCGAACACGGCCTGCACGACGCCCGCTACGGCGCGTGGGGATTCTCGCCGGCGTCGAACCCGTTCGGCGGCTACGCGGTCTACGGCGTCGACGCGATGGGCATGGACACCGACGGCTACCCCTCCGACGTGCAGGCCTCCACCTACGACGCCGGGTTCGCCGGCTGCCGCCCGCCGGGACCGGCACCGGCCTACGGCGACGGGGTGGTCACCCCGCACGCGGCGTTCCTGGCGTTGCCGTACGCGCCCGGCCCGGTCCGCGCCAACCTCGCCCACCTGGAGACCCTCGGCGCCTACGGGCCCGGCGGCTTCTACGACGCGATCGCGGTGCGCTCCGGCACCGTCGCCGAGCGGTACCTGTCCCTCGACCAGTCCATGATCATGGGTGCGCTCGGCAACCACCTCGGCCGTGACCTGCTCAAACGCGCCTTCGTCACCCGTGAGTTCGAACGGGCGGTGCGGCCGCTGCTGGCCCGCGAGACGTTCAACATCCCGGCCGGGCAGCACCTGCCGCAGGTCCAACCGTGACCGCCGCCGAACAGTGGGCCACCCTGATGGGTGCCGGCGGCGACCCGGCCCTGGCACGCCGGGTCCGGCTGCGCACCCCCCACGACACACCCCACCGGGTACGCCTATGGCGCGTCGACACCGCCCACGGCAACCCGGCCAGGGCGTGGACCGGCGGCGACTGGCCCACCGACGCCCAGTGGCGGCAGCTGCCCACCGCCGGCCGGCTCGACGAAGCCGAACCGTCCCGGCTGCTCGCGCCCGGCGACGACCGGGAGATCGACCTGCCGAACCCCGGCATCGCATTCGTCGCCGTGGATGCGATCACGGACGGGACGTGATAGTCCGAAGGGGTGCGGCCCGGCCCCGGCACGGGCCGGGCCGCACCACCCGTACCGACGAAGGGGGTTGGCGTGACCGAACTCGGCCGCGGTCAGGGGATCTTCCGGCGCAAGCCGGTCGACGAGATCGTCGACGACCGCGAAACCGGCCTGACCCGCACCCTCGGCCTGTGGCAGCTGACCGCCATCGGCGTCGGCGGCATCATCGGCGCCGGCATCTTCGCCCTCGCCGGCGCGGTCGCCCACGAAACCGCCGGCCCCGCCGTGCTGATCTCGTTCCTGCTCGCCGGGATCGCCAGCGCCGCCGCCGCCCTGTCCTACGCCGAGTTCGCCGGCCTGATCCCGAAAGCCGGCTCCGCCTACACCTACGGCTACGCCGTGCTCGGCGAGGTGGTCGGCTGGTTCATCGGCTGGGACCTGCTGCTGGAGTACACCGCCATCGTCGCGGTCGTCGCCATCGGCATCTCCGGCTACTTCAACTTCCTGATGAACGAACTCGGCGCCGACCTGCCCGCCTGGATGCTCGGCGCCCCCGGCACCGGCGACGGCCACGTCGTCGACCTGTTCGCCGTCATCCTGTGCCTGTTCATCGCGTTCCTGCTCAACCAGGGCATCCGCACCGCCGCCCGGTTCGAGACCATCGTCGTGGCGATCAAGGTCGCGGTCGTGCTGCTGGTCATCGGCGTCGGCGTCTTCTACATCGACACCGCCAACTACAGCCCGTTCTTCCCGTTCGGCATCGGCGGCGCCATCACCGGCGCGGCCACCGTCTTCTTCGCCGTCTTCGGCTACGACGCGATGAGCACCGCCGCCGAGGAGTCCAAGGACGCCCGCCGCCACCTGCCCAAAGCCATCATCTACTCACTGATCATCTCGATGATCCTGTACGTGCTGGCCACCCTGGTGCTCACCGGCATGCAGGACTACCGCGAGATCGACCCGGAGAGCGGGTTCTCCTCCGCGTTCGCCGCCGTCGGCCTGTCCGGCCTCGCCGACGTCATCGCCGTCGGCGCGATCATCGGCATCCTCACCGTCATGTTCACGTTCCTGCTCGGCGTCACCCGCGTCTGGTACGCGATGAGCCGCGACGGGCTGCTGCCGTCCTGGTTCGCCAAACTGCACCCCGAACGGCGCGTACCCACCCGCGTCACCTGGATCGCCGGCATCGCCTCCGCGGTCATCGCCGGGTTCCTGCCCATCCGCGAAGCCGCCGAACTCACCAACATCGGCATCCTGCTCGCCTTCGTGGTGGTCTGCGCCGCCGTCATCGTGCTGCGCTACCGCCGCCCCGACCTGCCGCGCACCTTCAAACTGCCCGGCATGCCGGTCGTCCCGGTCATCGGCATCGCCTTCTCGCTGTGGCTGATCACCTACCTGGCGCCGGTCACCTGGCTACGCTTCGCCCTCTGGTTCACCCTCGGCGGCATCCTCTACTGGGCCTACGGCCGCCGGCACTCCCTGCTGAACCGCGAGTAGGAACACCACCCGCCCGTTGGGGGTGTCGATCTGCCCGAGCTGCGGGTCGCGCGACACCACCAGCGGCGGGTCCACGTCGATGCGGTCACCGTCCTCCAGCAGCGCACCCTGACTGTTCACCAGCGTCGCCGCCCGATGCAGCAGCGCGAACGGCCAACCCGGCGGCTCCGGCTCCGCGCCGCGCGCGATGCGCAACGTCAACTCGAAACCCCAGCCGGACCAGTCCGGGTCGTCGTCCTCGGACTTGTCGTACAGCTCGCTCAACCCGTAAGTGACGAAATGCCAGTGCCCGTCCGCCGGGTACGCCGCACATCCGTGCAGGATGCTGCCCGGCGCCGACGTCGAGAACGACACCCGCTGGGGTACGGCACCCGGATAGAGCCGGGCCAGGGCGGCATCGATGGCGTCGCGGCCGGGCGCGCGTTCGGTGCTGGTCACCGCGGCATTATGCCCCGCCCACCCGGTTGTTGATCTTCGACCCGCCGGTGATCCCCGGCGCCCAACCCCGGCGGCGGCCCCGCACCACCGCCACCGCGAGCGCACCGGCCGCCACCGCGAACCCGACGACGAGCACAGCGAACCACAACGCCCTCACCCGCGCCTGAT
The DNA here is from genome assembly GCF_040638955.1 of Actinoplanes sp. NPDC024001. Taxonomy (NCBI): domain Bacteria; kingdom Bacillati; phylum Actinomycetota; class Actinomycetes; order Micromonosporales; family Micromonosporaceae; genus Actinoplanes; species Actinoplanes sp. NPDC024001. The sequence continues at coordinate 21,362 of NZ_JBEZZB010000140.1, read as the reverse complement.
CCCGCCGCTGCCCCACACCGGCATCCACCGCGACCGGGACAGCGGCCCGCACCGACGGCGGCCGCGACACCGGCAGCGCCTCGGTCAGCGCCCGATAGGGATTGAGCAGGCCATGGCCGTACTCGTCGCTGCGCTCACCCGCCGGAGCCGGATCAGCCGACACCATCAACCGGCGCCCGATCTCCTCCGCGCCCGCCCGGGGGAAACGCTGCCGCAACAGCGCCGCCGTCGCCGCCACATACGGCACGGCGTAACTCGTGCCCTGACCCAGGCGGTGCCCGCCCCCGACCGCGGCAACCGTGACACCGTCACCGAACGCCACCAGATCCACATAGGGGCCGCGCTGCGAATACGGCGCCCGAACCCCGTCCGCGGACACCGCACCCACCCCGATCACCCCGGGATAGGCCGCCGGATAGGGAACCGGGTTGCCACCCCGCTCCCCGCCCGCGTTCCCGGCCGCCGCCACCACGACCACCCCGGACGCCACCGCGGCCCGCACCGCCCGGCGCACCCGCACATCGTCCTCGGTCATCACCAGCGAAATATTGATCACCTGAGCCCGGCGGGCCGCCCACGAGATCGCCCGGGCGAACTGCTCCGCACTGCCCCGCACCTCGGGCCGGCCGGCGGACTGCTCACTGACCCGCACCGGCAGCACCGTCACCCCCGGCGCCAGCCCCCGAAAACCCGTCCCCGCAGCCGGACCGGCGGCGATCACCGACGCCACCGCCGTGCCATGGCCGACACAGTCCCGGCGCCCGTCCGAATCGCCGCGCAGCAGATCCCGCCCCGCGACCACCCGGCCCCGCAACTGCGGATGCCGCACGTCCACCCCGGAATCCAGCACCGCCACCGTCACCCCGGCCCCAGTCGCCAAACCCGCGAGACGCTCCGGCGCGTAGGCAGCCAGCTCGAACGGCACCTCAGCGACTATTCGCTCAGTCGGCGGCACCGACGGACAACCCGGGACAGCGTCAACCGGCGCCGGCACACCGGCCAGCAGCGCCACCGCAAGCACCGCCCTCACCACCACGCCGCCTCCAGTGATCGCCGTGGATATTACCCGTCCCGGCGCTGTCACCACCGTCACCGGCACACCGGGCCCGGTTGTGCCAAGAGCATCCCGGCCGATAGGTTGAGCGCAGCCCATCTGCGGCGCCGTGAGGGAAACCGGTGAGAATCCGGTGCGGTCGCGCCACTGTGAGCCGGCATCGTCGGCGAGTCAGGACACTCACGCGACGCAGGCCCACCGATCGGGACGCGCCATCCCGCAGGAGGTAGAAAACCATCGTGCCCAAAGCACAGTCCGCCGGCCACCTCACCCCGGCAATCTCCCCGAAGCTCGCCGCCACCGCCACAGCCGTGACCGGCCTCATGCTGATCCTCGCCTACCTGGTCGCCTTCGACCAGGGCGCCCTCAGCCAGAGCGGCATGTACCTGCACGAGCTCATGCACGACGGCCGCCACCTGCTCGGCGTCCCCTGCCACTGAGCTCACGCGGCACCCGCCGCCGAAGGCCCGCCCCGCAACCGGCCAACACGGCCCCCGCGCGGCGGGCCTTCGTCTCACCGGCAGACAGGCGCGCGGGGACCCACGGCCCCGAACCGCTGCCACCCGCGCCGCGAAAACGGGGCGACGAGCCCCACCCGAACCCGGTAGGGTGTCGCTCGTGACTGCCGGGTCGGCCTTGAGCCATTACCGAGTGGGGCACCCGGCCGGCGCGTGACCGCCCGGCGACCGCCCCGGTCGCCCGCTGCCCGCGCCCCGCCATTCTCAACTTTCCGACGGCCTGCCGTGTCAGGCCGTCACTCCCGTGTTCCTGCTGATAGGCCAACACACCGAAAGTTGAGAATGCCGAACGACTTCAACACCCCCGTCATCGAGCAGTTCCGCGCCAACCACGGCGTCGTGGGCGGCATGTTCGAAGGCGCCCGCCTCCTGCTGCTCACCACCACCGGCGCCCGAACCGGCCAACCACACACCGTGCCGCTCGGCTACCTGCCCGACGGCGGCGAACGCACACTGGTCATCGCCTCCGCCGGCGGCTCACCCCGCCACCCCGCCTGGTACCACAACCTGCTCGCCAACCCGGTCGCCACCGTCGAGGACGGCACCTTCACCTACGAGGCGACCGCCGACGTGCTCACCGGCGCCGACCGCGACGCCGCCTTCGCCCGCGCCGTCGAACAGGACCCCGGCTGGGCCGAATACGAAACCACCTCCGGACGAACCCTGCCGGTGGTCGCCCTGACCGCCATCCCAGGACCACCCCGCACCAGCGCCACCACACCCGGCGGCATGCTCAAACTCATCCACGACGCGTTCCGCCGCGAACTCGCCCTCATCCGCGCCGAAGTCACCGCCTCCGGACCGGTCCTCGGCGCCCAGCTCCGGGTCAACTGCCTCACCCTGTGCGCCGGCCTGCACGGCCACCACGTCCGCGAGGACCAGGGCATGTTCCCCGGCATCGAACGCCACCGCCCCGACCTGGCACCGGTCGTCCGCGAACTCCAGGCCGAACACCAGGTCATCGCCGGACTGCTCGACAACCTGCAGAAGATCCTCACCGAACCCAGCCCCGACCGCGCGGCCCTCGTAGCCGAGGTGCACCGGCTCACCAGCGAAGTCGAAGCCCACCTCGACCACGAGGAAACAGCACTGATCCCGGTGCTCAACGCCGCCTGACCGCCGCGTCCCCCGGCCGCACCCGCGACCGGGGGACGCGCCGGCCGATCAGACCCGCGTCATCGTCGACGCGTAACCACCACCACCCGGGTACGTCCACTCCCCGGCAACCACCGTCCCACCGGCGTTGAACGACCCCCGATAGAACGCCGGGCTCCCCTTCGCCTCCGCCCAGATCGTCAACGTGTCACCGTCCAGCTCGTACACGTAGTCGAACGTGTTGCCCGACGCGTCATAGAACCGCGACACCACATCCGCACCGGCCGGCTCCCCGAACGGGCGCAGATTCCCGATCACTTCCAGCCCGGTCGTCGTCTGACCGAACTGGCTCAACTCCACGTGCTGCAACAGGAAGTAACGCCCGGCCATCCACTCGTACCGCACGGTCCCCTCCGCGCCCCCGGACACCTTCCACGTGCCGACCAGCCGGTCCAAGGCCTGCAGATCGGCGCTCGGCTGCGGGTTCTCGCTCATCTCGTCCTCCTCGGTGAGTGCTTGCCGCCACCTCGCAGCCGCCACCCCCATCTCGACACCCACCGCCTGTGACCTACGCCACAGACCCACCATGTCGAGATCCCCACCCCCGCACCGAGGTAGCCATGCTCAACACCACGACGAAGGAGACCACCATGAAATACCTGCTGCTCGCCTACACCCCGGCCGCCGCCTGGGACGCCGCCACCGCCGACACCCCCACCGACGACGCCCTCGCCGCGTTCGCCGCCTACCAGAAATTCGAACAGGAACTCGTCGCCACCGGCGAATTCGTCACCAGCGAAGGCCTCGGCCACCCCGCTGTCAGCACCACCATCCGCAAAACCCCCGACGGCGTCACCGCCACCGACGGCCCCTTCGCCGAACTCAAAGAAGTCCTCGCCAGCTTCGCCGTCATCGACGTCGCCAGCCACGACCGCGCCGTCGACATCGTCACCCGCATCGTCGACGTCCTCGGCGAACCCATCGAGATCCGCCCCATCATGGGCGAGGACTTCGCCGCATGACACCCCACGTCGAACACCTGCTGCGCACCGAAGCGCCACAGGTGCTCGGCGCCCTCGTCCGCCGATTCGGCCACTTCGCCCTCGCCGAGGACGCCGTCCAGGAAGCCCTGCTCGCCGCCAGCCAGACCTGGCCCGCCGGCGGCGTCCCGGACAACCCCCGCAGCTGGCTGATCCGCATCGGATACCACAAGATGGTCGACCTGCTGCGCGCCGAACAGGCCCGCCGCCGCCGCGAACACCACGCCACCGCCGACCCCACCAGCCACGCGCCGGCACCGGAAACCGACGACAGCCTCACCCTGCTCCTGCTCTGCTGCCACCCCGCCCTCAGCACCACCTCCCAGGTCGCCCTCACCCTGCGCGCCGTCGGCGGCCTCACCACCGCCGAGATCGCCCACGCCCACGGCACCACCGAAACCACCATGGGCACCCGGATCAGCCGCGCCAAACAACAACTCGCCCGCGCCGGCGCCCGCTTCACCCCACCCACCGACACCGACCGCGACACCCGCGTCGCCGCCGTCACCCAGGTCCTCTACCTGATCTTCAACGAGGGCTACACCGCCACCACCGGCGGCGAACTCACCCGCGTCGACCTCACCGCCGAAGCGATCCGGCTGACCCGCATGCTGCACGCCTCTCTGCCGCACCACCCCGAGGTCACCGGCCTGCTCGCGCTCATGCTGCTCACCGACGCCCGGCGCGCCGCCCGCACCAGCCTGAGCGAGCGCGACGAGCAGGACTATCACCTCGTCCCGCTGGACGAGCAGGACCGCAGCCGGTGGGGCCGACAGCTGATCCGCGAAGGCACCGACCTGATCGACGGCGTGTGGAACCGCCACCCGGCCGGTCCCTACCAGCTGCAGGCGGCGATCGCCGCCGTGCACGCCGCAGCCGCCACACCACAGCAGACGGACTGGCCGCAGATCGCCGTCCTCTACCTGTGGCTGGAACGGCTCACCCCCACCGCCCCGGTCCGGCTCAGCCGCGTCGTCGCGGTCGCCAAAGCGTACGGCCCGGCCCGCGGCCTGGCCCTGCTCGACGACCTCAACCACCGCCACCACCTGGACCGGGACCCGCTGACCCGGCAGCGCGAACGCGCCGTCCGTGCCCACCTGCTCCAGCTGACCGGCGACCCCACCGGCGCGGCCCGGCTCTACCGCGAGGCCGCCGGGCTGACCGGCAACCACGTCGAGCGGCGGTACCTGCTCGACCGAGCCGGTCGGCTCGGCTGAACCAAATCAATTCTTGGGTTGTCGGCGAAGCCGTCCTTCGGGTTTTGCACTGTGTGCGGCTTGCCGCACACCCTTTAAAGCATCCTAGGAAGATAGTATGTTTTCGTCAGCCCACCGGCGAGCCGGGCGAAACCCTCCTGCCGCTGGTAGGGGAAGTACGGATACGGCGCGGTACGCGCGCTGGCCGCGTCCAGCCGGGCGACCTGCTCAGCGGTGAGCGACCAGCCCACCGCGCCGATGTTCTGCCGCAGCTGCTCCTCGTTGCGGGCGCCGATGATGACGCTCGCCACGGTGGGCCGTCGCAGCAGCCAGTTCACGGCGATCTGGGGAATGGCCCGCCCGGTCTCCTGAGACAGCTCGTCGAGCACGTCCACCACCCGGTACAGGTGCTCGTCGTCGATCGGCGGCCCGTACTCGGCGGTCGCGTGCAGCCGGCTGTCCGGCGGCAGCGGCCGGCCACGGCGCACCCTGCCGGTGAGCCGGCCCCAGCCGAGCGGGCTCCACACCACCGCGCCGACGCCCTGGTCGAGGCCGAGCGGCATCAGCTCCCACTCGTAGTCCCGGCCGGCGAGCGAGTAGTAGACCTGGTGCGCCACATAGCGGCTGTGGTGCCCGCGGTCGGCCGCCGCCAGGGATTTCATCAGCTGCCACCCGGCGAAGTTGGACGCGCCCAGGTAGCGGATCTTCCCGGCCCGCACCAGGTCGTCGAGGGCCGCCACGACCTCCTCGACCGGGGTGCCGGCGTCGAAGGCGTGCAGCTGGTACAGGTCGATGTGGTCGGTGCCGAGCCGGCGCAGCGCCGCGTCGACCGAGCGGATCAGCCGGGCCCGCGACGTGCCCGCGTCCTGCGGCCCGTCGCCGGTCGGCAGCCCGCTCTTGGTGGACAGCAGCACCGCGTCGCGCCGGCCCTTGATCGCCTGGCCGAGCACCTCCTCGGAGGCGCCGTCGGAGTAGACGTCCGCGGTGTCGAACATGGTGATCCCGGCATCCAGGCAGATGTCGACGAGCCGCCGCGCCTCGGCGGCGCCGGTGCTCCCCCCAGGCCCCGAAGAGCGGCCCGGATCCCCCGAACGTGCCGGCGCCGAAACTCAGAGCCGGCACGGTGAGCCCGGACGACCCCAATCGTCGATACTCCATGGCAGCACCCTCCCCACTAAAGGAACCGTAGTTCCGTTAATATGAGAGCCACGGTACCACTAATGAAACTGGAGTTCCGTTATGACTGTCGGCACAGTCCGGCCCGGCGGGCGTACCGCCCGGGTCCGTGAGGCCGTCCTCAAGGCCGCCGGCGACGCGCTCGTCGAGCACGGCTTCGACCGCCTCGACCTGGCCGACGTGGCCCGCCGCGCGGTGGTCGGCAAGACCACCGTCTACCGCCGCTGGGGCACGGCCGCCGCGCTCGTCACCGACCTGCTCGACGACATGGCCGCGACGTCGTCGCCGCGCACCGACACCGGGTCGGTCGCCGAGGACCTGCGCGCCAACGCCCGCCTGGTGCAGCGCACCCTGACCGACCCGCGGCAGGGCCCGCTGTTTCGCGCGGTCATCGTGGCCGCCACCTGCGACGCCCGCGCCGCCGAGGCGCTGCACCGCTTCTACGCGGTGCGCATCGCCGAGTGGGCGCCCTGTGTGGAACAGGCCGTCCAGCGATCGGAGCTGCCCGAGGGCACCGACCCAGCTGAAGTCATCCGCGCCGTCTCCGCGCCGCTCTACTACCGCCTGCTGATCAGCGGCGACCCGCTCGACGAGGCAGCCGCCGACCGGGCCGCCGACGCGGCACTGGCGGCGGCCCGGGCCGGGACCTACCGCTCGGCCTGAGGGTCACAGCTCGACCTGAGAGTCACAGCTCGTCCGCCCACTCCACGATCACCCGGAACATCGGGGTGCGGCCGGCGAACATCTCGGTCAGCTCCCGCGCGTCGTAACCGGGACGCCGCGGGCCGCTCCACGCCGACGCCAGCATGCGCGGCGCCAGCCAGAAGTACTTCGCGGCGCCGGTCACCCGCACCGCCCGCCGGGCCAGATCCTCCCCCACCACGCCGCGCAGCCCCCGCGCATATCCGGCGGCGACCGACTCCAGCACGTCGGGCAGCAGCGCCACGTCGGCCAGGCCGTCCCAGAACGTGTCCAGCGCCAGGTTCGCCGCGTCCTCGCCGATCGCGCCGGATCCCACGTACGCCCAATCGAGAAGGACCGGCCCGCGACCGGAACCGATCAGATTCATCGGCCACAGGTCGTGGTGGCAGAGGGTGCGCGGCAGCGCATCCGCGGCCGCCAGCAGCGCGTGCCGGCGCTCCCACAGGCGCCGCAGCCCGGCGCGCAGCGCCGGCGGCCAGGCCGCGACCGCGGCCGGATGGTCCCAGTCCAGCCCGGCCGGCACCGGTTGCGCCAGCGTGTAGTCGCGCAGGAAGTCCCGCGCCAGCCAGGCGGTCCGCGGCGGCCTGCCCAGCCACCCGGCCTGGGCGACGCCGATCCGGTACGCGACCTCCCCCAGTTCCGTGGCCCCGAACGACATGCCCGGGGTGCCCGCCACGTCTTCCAGCCACAACGCCACCGAACCGTCCGGCCGGTCCGCAGCCGACAGGCAGGCCGGCCCGGACAGACCACCGTCGGCGAACGCGGTCGCGGGCAGCCCCGCCGCGTAGGCGAGAGGCTCCCGCCGCCAGTAGTTGAAGTGCCCCGGCTCGGCGCCCGCCGCCAGATGCGCCGCCGCACCCGCCCGCCGCGGCGTCGCCACCTTCAGGATCGCCGTGCCGTCGTCGCGGCGCACCCGCCACACCCCGCCGGTGATCTCGTTGGCGGTGCTGTGCTGCAACTCCTCGACAGTCCACCCCGGACGGATAAGCTCATGCGGCAATGTCACCTCCTGACCATATGCCCGGCCGGGAACTGGCCCGCCTCTTCTACACCGAGGCGGTCCGCCCGCTGCTCGGCGACCGGCCGCACATCGCCGCCCGCATCGGGCCCGGCAGCGACGTGCTCGGCTACGACACGGCCCGCTCCACCGACCACGACTGGGGGCCGCGGCTCGAGGTGTTCCTCGACGACCCCGGCGACCTGAGCGCCCGGCTGAGCCGGGAGCTGCCGAAACGGTTCCGCGGCTGGCCCACGCACTTCGCGCCGCCGGGCACGCGGGTCCGGTCGATGGCCGACACCGACGGGCCGGTCGACCACTACGTGCGGATCACCGGGCTGGGCGGCTGGCTGCGCGAGCTGCTCGGCTTCGACCCGCGGCAGCCGGTCACCGTCCACGACTGGCTGGCGACACCGTGGCAGCGGTTCGCCGAGCTCACCGGCGGGGCCGTCTTCCACGATCCGGCCGGGCAGCTCGGCGCCGTCCGGCAGCGGCTGGGCTGGTATCCCACCGACGTGTGGCGTTACGTGCTGGCCTGCCAGTGGCAGCGGATCGGGCAGGAGGAGGCGTTCGTCGCCCGTACCGCGGAGACCGGTGACGATCTGGGGTCGCGGATCGTCACCGGCCGCCTCTGCCGCGACCTGGCCCGGCTGTTGCTGTTGCAGCAGCGGCGCTGGCCGCCGTACCAGAAATGGCTCTCGACCGCGATCGGCGGCGACCCGGCGCGCGCCCTGCTGGAGGCCGCGATGCGCGCGCCGGCGCTCGCCGAGCGCGCGGGGGCGCTGTGCGCCGCCTACGAAGAGGCCGGGACCAGGCAGAACGCCCTCGGCCTGAGCGTCTCGCAGCCGGCGGTGCGCCGGTCGTTCTTCGACCGGGGGTACGACGTGATCGACGCCGGCCGGTACGCCGGGGCGCTGCGTTCGGCCATCACGGACCCGGTGCTCGCCGGGCGGCCGCTGACCGGCTCGATCGATCAGATCAGCGACAACACCGACGTGCTGGAGCGGCCCGCGGTGTGCCGCGCCCTACTTGATCTCTAGTGTGACAATGACAGGCCTAAATCGCTGCGAGCGGGGCGGGACATGTCGAAGTCGAAGCTCTTCCTCTGGGTCACCGGGTCGGTCGCCGTCACCTGGGTGGTGGCCGCGTTCGTCCCGCTCGTCTCTCCCTACGCCCGCTACCCCGCCTGGGTGGTGCGCTGCGGCGGCATGCCGGTGGCCGGGACGACGTTCGCCGCCGCCTACTCCTACCAGCTGCCGACCGACGAACGCTATGCGGTGAGCCCGTTCACCAACCACTTCTTCTGTACGGCGCAGGAGGCCGAGGCCGCCGGGTTCAGTCACCATCCGTGACCGGCGGCCACCAGATCTCGCCCTCGGGGGCGTCCTTGACGAACACGATCCCGTCGAGGTTCGCCAGCCGGGCCGGGTCCAGCGGGGCGTAGCCGAACCACGGGGACACCCGTGCGGCCGGGGGCGCGGTCAGGCGGCGGGGGTCGACGAGGAACCGGTCCTGCGGCAGCGCATAGAACTGGCCTTCGAGGGTGCCGTCGGGCGGGGTGCCGACGCCGCGGTGGCGGATCGTGCCGAGGGCGGTGGCCACCACCGCGTAGTCGGCGCCGAGCCGGGCGCTGACGATCGCGCCGGCCGGCCACCACTGCACCGGCGGGCCGCCCATCCGCATCGAGCCGAGGTCCCGCTGAAGGTGGCCGTTGTTGGCGTGCACCAGGGCCGGGCCGTGCTCGGCGACGGCGAGCAGGTTGCCGGCCATGATCGCCGCCCGCGCGGCGAGCACCCGCGCCATCCGCGCCGCCGAGGTGTCGGCCATCGCGTGGTGGTAGCGCAGCAGCCCGGCGGCGGTCCGCCCGTGCAGGCGCGCCCGGTCGAAGCCGTCCGCGATCAGCTGCGGGGACTGCGCGTCGAGCAGGGCGGCGAGATCGTCGGTGAGCAACCGCAGCCGGTCGGCGTCGGCGGTGCGCCCGGCGGAGCGGGACGGGTCGCGCATGGCGGCCGGTTCGGTCCACCGCTCGTCGGGGCCGAGCAGGTCGTCGAGGTCCGGCGCGCTGCAGGGCAGCAGCCCGGGGTCGACGCGAGCGGCCAGATAGGAGTGCAGCGCGGTGAGCGCCTGCCGGGGACTGTCGGCGGCGGCGATCTCCAGCGGCCCGTCGAACCCGGCGAAGCGCACCTGCTCGGCGGCGGGCCGGCCGTCGTTGTGGTCGCGCATCCAGCGGACCAGGTCCCGGTTGGCGGCGGAGGCCCCGAAACCGTGGCTGAAGCCGTGCTCCATGACCTCGTCGAGATCACCCTTGCCGGTGGTGACGTAGTCGTCGACGAGCAGGGCCCGCAGGCAGTCGCTCTCGATCGCGATGGTGCGGTAGTGGTGGTCCTCGGCGAGCTGCCGGAACAGGTCGTTGCGAAGCTCCAGCAGGACGTCCTCGCCGTGGGTGGGCTCACCGAGGGCGAGCAGCCGGGGCGCACCGGGCAGCAGGCCGAGGACGGACGCGGCGTCGAAGGTGTGGACAGCGGTCATACCCCTGAACAGTATCGTTGAACTGACGAGTGAGACTTCGCCGCTACTGGGCCGGGTTTTCAGGAGCAAACCCTCAAACGACGGTCAAGCCAGCGGAGCAGGTGGAGGCCCTGCTCGCGTTGCATGCGGCGCAGCCCCGGCAGGTCCGGCAGGTGGCCGTCGCGCCAGGCCCGGCCGGCCAGCCCGGCGAGCGCGACGTTCACGTCGCCGGCGGGAGCGTCGCGCCAGCACGAGCGCCGCAGCACCTGCTCGGGATCGTGGCCGCACGCGGCCAGGTCGGGGGCCAGCCGGACCAGGTCCATCCAGCCGGGCGCGGTCCACCGATGGGTCCAGTCCACGATGCGCAACCGGCCATCGGGCTGCCGGATGACGTTGTCGCGCCGCAGATCCCCGTGCTGCAGGGCGCCACCGCCGGCCAGAGCGGTCAGCCAGCGGCGTTCCAGCTCGGCGAGCAGCGCGACCGGCAGGTCCACCGGCAGCGGCGGATGGTCCGCGGTGTGCTCCCAGGCCTGCCAGGCGCCCAGCAGCGGCAGGAACGCCTGCGCGTACGGCGAGGTGCCGGCGATCGGCGACGGATCCAGCAGCTCCCGCATGCGCCGCACCACCCGCAGCAACTCGGGCAGATCAGCGGCCTGCCAGCGGGTCAGCGTCTCGCCCTCGATGACCTCGTAGGCCGCCACCCGCCAGTCCCCGACCGCCGCCGAGCCGGCCAGCCGGGGCCCGATCTCCCCGGTCACCGCCGCCAGCACGATTCCGGCCTCGACGGCGTCGCCGGGCGCCGCGGCCTTGACGAACAGCCGGCGACCGCACCGGCCGGTGACGACGGACGCGATGGAGTGCGTGAACCCGGCCTCGGCGGCCTGCTCGGCGCCGATCGGCCCGCCGAGCAGGCCCTCCACCGCCGCCCGCACGCCGGGCGGCGCGTCAGCCAGACGCGGACGCGGAATCGCGAAGGGTGGTGCTGGGTGTGACGCCATAGGTGGCACGGTAGAGGGCGGAGAACCGGCTCGGATCGGCGAAACCCCAGCGGGCCGCCACCGCCGAGACCTTCACCCGCTCCGGATCCCCGCCCAGCAGCTCCCGGTGCACGGCGTCCAGCCGGACCTGCCGCAGATAGGCCAGCGGCGTCATCCCGCGATGCCGGCGGAACGCCAGCTGCACCGCGCGGACCGAGACGTTCGCCGCGGCCGCGATGTCCGCCGACGAGATGTCCTCGGAGGCGTGCGACTCGATGTAGGCGATCGCCCGCCGCAGCGACGCCGGGGACGCGTCATGCCGGTCGGTGACCGTCGGGTCGACCAGCGCCGTGTTCGGGAACGTCGCCAGCGTGACCGCGGCGAGCAGCTGCGTGACGGCGGCGACCACCAGCGGCGCGGTCGCCGTCTCCTGGTTCTCGAGCAGCCCGGACACGTACGCCTGCGTCGCCGCCCAGTCCGCCGCCGCCCGCGGCGACCGTGGTTCCAGCGAGGTGAACCGCAGCGGCGCCGGCCGCCGGCCGGGAGCGGCCGCCGCCACCCGGTTCAGCACCGCCGGGTCCAGCACACAGTTGTGGGCACCGCCCGCGTGGTAGCGCACCGTGTAGGGCAGGTCGGGGTACGCCATCAGGAAGATGTCTCCGGTGTCGTAGCGCGCGTCGCTGCCGCCGCACGCGCGTTCCAGCCGCGCCGAGGACATCCGGGTCACCACGAGCCGGTGCACGACCGGCTCGATCGCGAAGTCCAGGGTGGCGGGCTGCATCAGGCTGTCGAGAGCGAACGCCCCGGCCTCGGTGCGCTGATAGCACATGACCAGCCGGCCGCCGTTGGGGCGGAACCGCATCCGGTTGCCGTACGCGGCGGTGAAGGTCTGCTCCATCGCGTCCGGGTCGGTCAGCTTCAGCGTCCTGGTTGTAGGGATCACGGCGTTCATACTTCGCCGGTTTAACCTGCGTTAACACTCCGTGCAAGTCTCCGGTGGGGTGGGTGTCCCCCACTCGGGTGAGGCCGGACCGCGACCGCGTTGACCATCACCACCACCGCGACACCCAGCCACTCGTGGGCGCTCAGGGCCTCACCGAGCAGCACCAGACCGGCGAGGGCGGCGAACACCGGGTGGACGCTCATCACCACCCCGAACAGGCGCGGCGGCACCCGGCGCAGCGCGATCAGGTCGGCCGCGTACGGGATCACCGACGCCAGCACGCCGGCGGCGACGGCGTACAGCAGAGCACCGGCGCCGAGCCGGCCCTGCGCCGCGAGGACCAGCACGACCGGCAGGTAGAGCAGCGCCGAGACGGCGGTCGCCGCCGCCGGCGCCTGCAGGCCCGGCAGGCGCGCCCCGACCAGGCGGTTCAGCAGGATGTACGCCGCCCAGCAGACCGCCGCGACCAGCCCGGCGCCGATGCCGAACCAGTCACTGGACGCGTCCGGCAGCACCAGCACGTAGACGCCCACGCCGGCGCCGAGCGCACACAGCAGGTCCCGGCGGGTCCGCGAACCGGCCAGCGCCACCGCGAGCGGCCCGAGGAACTCCAGGGTGACCGCCAGCCCCAGCCCGACCCGGTCGACCGCCGTGTACAGGCTCAGGTTCATGGTCGCGAACACCAGCCCGAGCAGCAGCGTCGGCCACCACTGCGCCCAGCTGAACCGGCGCGGGTCGGGGCGGGCCACCGGCAGCAGCACGGCGGCGGCGACGAACTGGCGCACCGCGACCACCCCGGCCGGGCCGATCGCCGCGAACGCGTGCGCGCCGACGGCCGCGCCGATCTGGTTGCTCGCCGCGCTGCCCACCATGGTGGCGAGCCCGAGCAGTCGTTCGTGTCTCACCGCGTCAGTCTCGGCGGGCCCGGCCCGCCGGGAGAAATACGCGGCCCGCCCCGGTTATACGCTCAGCGCATGAATGTCGAGCTGCGGCACCTGCGCGCGCTGGTCGCCGTGGTGGACGCCGGGACGTTCACCGACGCCGCCGCCGAACTGGACGTCTCGCAGGCGGCGGTGTCCCGGTCGATCGCCGCCCTGGAAGCCACGCTGGGCCTGCGGGTGCTGGAACGCAGCACCCGCCACGTCGCGCTGACCGCACGCGGCACCCAGGTGCTCGCCACCGCCCGGCGCATCCTCGACGAGGTGGCGCACCTGCAGCGCATCGCCGAGCAGTCCCGCAGCGAACTGCGCGTCGGTTACGCCTGGGCCGCCCTCGGCAAGCACACCCGCCGGCTGCAACGGGCGTGGACCGGCGCGCCGATGGTCTTCGTGCAGTCCAACACGGTCACCGCCGGGCTCAGCGAGGGCACCGCCGACGTGGCCGTCGTGCGCCGGGCGTTGCACGACCCGCGGTTCGCCACCGCGCTGATCGGCACCGAGGGCCGGTGCGCCGCGGTCGCCACCGACAACCCGCTCGCCCGGCACCGGACGGTACGGGTGTCCGACCTGGCCCGCTACCCGGTGGCGATCGACGACCGTACCGGCACCACCACCCTGGACCTGTGGGATCCCGGCCCCGCTCCGGCGACGGTGCGCGCCACCCACGGCGTCGATGAGTGGCTGACCCTGATCGCCGCCGGCCAGGCCGTCGGCATCACCTCGGAGGCGACCGCCAACCAGAACCCGCGCCCTGGCGTCGCCTACCGCACGCTGCGGCACGCGCCCCGCATCCAGGTGTGGCTGGCCTGGTGGCGCGACGACCCGCCGGCCGGCCTGGACGAGCTGGTCCGGCTGAGCCGGGACGCCTACGGCGGCACCGATGCGGCATCCTGACAGGCATGGCGCATCCACTGATGTTCGACGACGCCGACCCGCTGCTCGCCCGGGTCCGGGCCATCGCCCTGGACCTGCCCGACGCGGCCGAGAAGATCTCGCACGGGCATCCGGCGTTCTACACCACGAAGGTGTTCGCCTACTACGGCGGCTCGGTGAAGGTCGACGGCGACTGGGAACAGCACGAGCAGTCGATCCTGGTGCTCGCCGACCCCGGCGACCGCGACGCGCTGCTGGCGGAGAAACGCTGCTACCTGCCCGCCTACCTGGGCCCGGCCGGCTGGGTCGGCATCGACCTGGACGACAGCACCGACTGGGACGAGATCGAGGAGCTGCTGGACGCCAGTTACCGGCGCACCGCCGGGGTCCGCCGGGTCGCCGCCCTCGACGCCCGCCGCGCCTAGATCCAGCGGCTGCCCAGCCACATCCGCACCGACCAGCTCTCGTACGGGATCGGCTGCCCGACGAAGATCGGATGGAAGTAGGCGAAGCTGAGCGCGACCAGGGTGACGTAGACACCGGCGACCACCACCCCGGTCAGCCGCCGGCCGGGCGGGGTGAGCAGCGCGCCCAGCACGTAGACCACGGCGAGGATCAGGAACGGCAGGGCCGGCAGCGCGTAGAACGAGAACATCGTCCGGCCGTCCGCGATCGCGAACCAGAACCACGGCAGCAGGCCCGCGGCCGCCCCGGTGAGGATCGCGCAGGCCCGCCAGTCGCGGCGCGCGATGCCCAGCCACAGCAGCGCGGCCAGCGCCGGCAGGAACGACCACCACAGGATCGGCGTGCCCAGCAGCAGGATCTCCCGGGCGCACGCCGGCGGCACGCAGTCGCCGGTGTTCGGGAAGTAGAACGCCACCGGCCGGCCGAGCAGCAGCCACTGCCACGGCCACGACTGGTACGGATGCGGCTTGGTCAGCCCGCTGTGGAAACCGAACGCCACCGAGTGGTAGTGCCACAGGCTCAGCAGCGCGCTGTCCGGCCGGTAGTTGCGGAAGTAGCCGGTGCTCGTGACGAACCAGCCGGTCCACGTGGCCAGGTAGAACACCCCGGTCAGCACGACGCTGAGCAGCCCCCAGCCCAGGTCACCGGCCAGCCCGGCGCGCAGCGGCCGGCCGATCCCGGCGGAGCGGCGCGCCTGCACCCGCCAGGCCACGATCAGCACCGCGAAGAACGGCAGGAAGAACAGCGCGCTCCACTTGACCCCGCAGGCCAGCCCGAACAGCACACCGGCGGCGAGCAGCCACCACGGCACGATCCGGGTCCGCGCCGGATCGTCGCCGCGCTCCAGCGCCCGCAGCAGGCGCCCCCGGTAGTGGTCCCGGTCGAGCACCATGGCCGCGAACGTGGCCAGCACGAACAGGCCGAGGAAGATGTCCAGCAGCGACATGCGCGACAGCACCAGGTGGAAGCCGTCCAGCGCCATCAGCAGCCCGGCCAGGCCGGCCAGCACGACCGACCCGAACAACCGGTAGGCCAGCCGGACGAGGATCAGCACCATCAGCGTGCCGGCGACCGCGGCCGGGAACCGCCAGCCCAGCTCGTTGTTGCCGAACGCGGCCTCGCCCAGCGCGATCAGCCACTTGCCCAGCGGCGGGTGCACCACGAACGCCGGGCCGTTGTTCGCCTCGTCCCACTCGACGCCGCGCCGCAGCATGTCCCAGGCGTCGGTCGGGTAGTAGACCTCGTCGAACACCAGCCCTCTCGGGCTGGTGACGCCGCGCAGCCGCAGGATCGCCGCGATCGCCACCACCACCGCGGTGACCAGCCACGAGTACGGACCCAGCCGCCGCTCCACACCGGCCAGCCGGCGCCGCACGATCGCGGGCACACCGACGGGCGCCGCGGGCGTGCCCGATGCCGGAACGAGATCGGTCTCCGCCGTCGCAGCCGCAGTCACGCCGCGATCCTAGGCGGCGATCACCACCGGCGGCGCCTGCGGTGCTCGCGGTGCAGGGCGACGGCGAGCACGACCCCCACCACCGCACAGGTGATGATCACGCCGACCGTGCCGGTCACCACCATCAGCACGTTGAGCCCGGCCCAGAGCAGGCCTCCCCCGACGGCGAGCAGGATCAGCACCACCCGCCGCGGCAGCAGGCGCACCGGCCGCGTCAGCGAGGGATAGTCGGCGGTCAGCCGACCGACGATCTCGTCGAACTCTCGACGCGTGTCTCTCGTGGCCATGTCGACCTCACCCGCCCCATCCCGGACAGCCCATCACGCCCGCCAAGTCTTACCCAGCAATGGTCCCGCGCACTCATCCTAAAGCATCCTAGGATAATAGGTCATCCGGTGCCCCAGCGGGCGTAGACCAGGTCGGTGAAGCCGTTGACCAGCAGCACCACCGCGATGCTGGTCAACAGGATGCCGGCGATCCGGTCGAGAATCGCCGCGGCGGCCGCGGAGATCCGGCGCTCGACGTGCCCGGAGAGATAGAGGGTCACGCCGGTCACCACGGCGTACGCGATCGCGGCCACCGACAGCCAGAGCCGGCCGACCGTGCTGCCCGCGTCGGCGGAGGCCGCGACGCCGAAGGCGAACGTGGTCCCGCCGACCGTCAGCGGGAAGGTGATCGGGGTGAACAGCACCGACCGCGGATCCGCCTGCCCGGCCGGCGCCGGGGCGTCGGTGGCAGCCGTGGCCGGCACCGCAACGGGCACGGCTGCCGGGACCACGGCCCCGGTGCCGCGCATCAGCGGCACCGCGGCCAGGATCAGCGCGATGCCGCCGGTCGCGGTCAGTGCCGCCGTGCTGATCCCGAGCAGCTCCAGCAGCGGCTCCCCCACCCAGATGGCGAGCAGCACGAAGACCGTCACATTGCCGGCCAGGCCCAGCGCCAGCCGCAGCTGCTGGGCGTGGCTGAACGGGCGCACGATCGGCAGGTACGACGACAGCGCCGCCACCGGGCTGTAGAGGGCGAACAGCGCCAGGAACAGCACCAGCGCCTCGTACTTGAAGGACACCTCAGAAGTCCAGACCGTCACGGATCAGCGGGCAGGTCATGCAGTGCCCGCCACCACGGCCCCGGCCCAGCTCGGCGCCGACGATGGTGATCACCTCGACCCCGGCGCGGCGCAGCAGCGTGTTGGTCGTGGTGTTGCGGTCGTAGGTGAACACCACCCCGGGCTCGACCGCGACCGCGTTGTTGCCGCTGTCCCACTGCTGGCGCTCGGAGGCGTACACGTCGCCGCCGGTCTCGATCACCCGCAGTTCCTTGAGGCCGAGCGAGGAGGCGACCACGTCGACGAACGCGCGGTCACCCTCGTCGATCACCTCGACGCCGGGCTCCGTGTCGCTGGGCACCAGGGTGAACGTGTGGACGCCGTCCATGATGGTCGGGTACAGCGTGACGATGTCGCGGTCGGCGAAGGTGAACACGGTGTCCAGGTGCATCGCGGCCCGCAGCTTCGGCATGCCGGCGACCACCACCCGCTCCGCCGCGCCCTGGGCGAACAGGGCAGCGGCGACCTGGGTGATGGCCTGCCGCGAGGTCCGCTCGCTCATCCCGACCAGCACGACGCCGTTGCCGATCGGCATCACGTCGCCGCCCTCGAAGGTGGCCATCCCCCAGTCCCGCTCCGGGTCGCCCCACCAGACGGTGTTGCCGGCGAAGTCCGGATGGAACTGGTAGATCGCCTTCATCAGCAGGGTCTCGTCGTGCCGGGCCGGCCAGTACAGCGGGTTCAGCGTGACCCCGCCGTAGAGCCAGCAGGTGGTGTCGCGGGTGTAGAGGGTGTTCGGCAGCGGCGGCATCAGATATTCGCGGACGCCGGTCGACTCGCGGGCCAGCGCCACGTATCCGGAGCGGAAGTCGTCCGGCAGGTCGGAGGTGGCCAGCCCGCCGATCAGGAACTCGCTCAGCTCGCGCGGCTTGAGCTCGTCGAGGAACGCCCGGGTGTCGGTGAGCAGCCCCACCCCCACCTCGTTCGCGATGATCTTGCGGTCCAGCAGCCACGCCTTCGCGTCCGGCAGCGCCATCGTCTCGGCGAGCAGCTCGTGCAACTCGACCACCTCGACGCCGCGGTTGCGCAGCTTGTTGACGAAGTCGGCGTGGTCGCGCTGCGCGTTCTCCACCCACATCACGTCGTCGAACAGCAGGTCGTCCGCGTTGGTCGGGGTGAGCCGCCGGTGGGCCAGACCGGGCGAGCAGACCAGCACCTTGCGCAGCCGGCCGACTTCCGAGTACACGCCGTGGTTGACGGGCATGACGTTCCTCCTGGAGGGGGTCAGATGGAGATCCAGCCGGCCGCCAGCGCGACGACACCGGCGACGGCGCCGAGGACCGAGACGGCGAGGATGACGAGTTCGGGACCGGAGAACAGCCGCCGGCCCTGTTCCCGGCGGGCCTGGACGAACAGCAGGGTGGCCGGGGCGTAGATGATGAACGACAGGAGCAGGAACCTCGGGCCGGCCGCCACCAGCAGGAAGATCGTGTAACCGACGGCGATCACGGCCACCACCAGCTCGCGTACCGGGTTGCGCTCGCTGATCGCCAGCTTCAGGGCGTACCCGGCGGCGAGCAGGAACGGGATCAGGGTGAGCGCGCTGGTCAGGTCGAGGGCGAAATTGAAGGCGTCCTCCGAGAAGTAGGTGACCACCAGCACGGTCTGGACCAGGATCGTGGACAGCAGCAGGGCGTTGAACGGGACGTCGCCACGGGTCGTGCGGCCCAGGAAACGCGGCATGTCGTCGTCCTTGGCCGCGACGTAGAGCACCTCGGCGGCCATCAGCGTCCAGGCGAGGTAGGCGCCCAGCACCGAGACGATCAGGCCGACGCTGACCAGCGCCTTGCCCCACTCGCCGACGGCTGCCTCGAGGACCCCGCCCATCGACGGCTGGCGCAGCTCGGCGATCTCGGCGGCCGGCAGGATGCCGTAGGACACGATGGTCACCGACGCGAAGACGGCGAACACGGCCAGGAAGCCGAGGACGGTGGCCCGGCCGACGTCCTCACGCCGCTTGGCGTGCCGGGAGTAGACGCTGGCGCCCTCCACCCCGAGGAAGACGAAGACGGTGACCAGCATGGTGCCCTTGACCTGGTCGAACAGCGAGCCGTAGTCGGTGCCGCCGCGCAGGTTGTCGGCGAACACCTGCGGATCCAGGGCGAACAGGGCGAGCAGGACGAACACCAGGATGGGCACGACCTTGGCGATCGTGACGATCCGGTTGATCGCCGCCGCGTCCTTGACCCCGCGCTGGACCAGGTAGAAGAAGACCCACACGCCGATCGAGGAGAGCAGCACCGACAGGACCGTGTCGCCGTCACCGAGGGCCGGCGCGATCGCACCGACCGTGGACATGATCAGCACCCAGTAGGTCACGTTGCCCACGCAGGCGCTGGCCCAGTAGCCGAAGGCGGAGAAGAACCCCAGGTACTCGCCGAACCCGGCCTTCGCGTAGGCGTACACCCCGGCGTCCAGATCCGGCCGGCGCATCGCCAGGGTCTGGAAGACGAACGCCAGCATCAGCATGCCGGACCCGGCGATCAGCCAGGCGATCAGCGCGCCGAGCACGCCGGTCTCGGCGGCGAAACGGCTCGGCAGGGAGAAGACCCCGGCGCCGACCATGCCACCGACGACCATCATGGTCATCGTGGTGAAGGTCAGTTTCTGTACGGACGACTGCTGGGTCGCGGTCCCCGTGTCGGTCACTGCCACACCTCCCGTAGGCCGGTCGGTACGCCCACCGGGACGCTAAGAGGTGAGCGGCGTAGCCCGCCTCATCCGCAACGGATGAGGTGGACACCGGGGCGCCCGACCGGGCACGCTGGGCCGGTGAGCAGTAGCAACGACCCGCGCCTGCGCGAGCTGGTCCTGATGCGCCGGGTCCGTGACCGCATCGACCGTGACTACGCGCAGCCGCTCGACGTGGAGGCCCTGGCCCGGGGCGTGCACCTGTCCGCCGGGCATCTGAGCCGTCAGTTCCGGGCCGCGTTCGGCGAGTCGCCGTACAGCTATCTGATGACCCGGCGCATCGAGCGGGCGATGACCCTGCTGCGCCGCGGCGACCTGTCGGTGACCGAGGTGTGCTTCGCGGTCGGCTGTTCGTCGCTGGGCACGTTCAGCACCCGCTTCTCCGAGCTGGTCGGGATCTCGCCGAGTGAGTACCGGCGGATCGCCGTGCACGACGCCAAGGGGCTGCCCGGGTGCGTCGCCAAACAGGTCATGCGACCGATCAGGAACAGAGAAGCCACACCCACCAGGGCGCACCTAGCATCGCAGGCATGAACCTCACCATTCACAACACGTTCCTGCCGGCCGACGACCCGGAGCAGTCGCTGACCTTCTACCGTGACGCGCTCGGCTTCGAGGTCCGCAACGACGTGGGCTACGGCGACATGCGCTGGATCACCGTCGGCCCGCCCGGCCAGCCGCAGACCTCGATCGTGCTGCAGCCCCCGGCCACCGACCCGGGCATCACCGACGACGAGCGGCGCACCATCGCCGAGCTGATGGCCAAGGGCAGCTACGCCGGGATCGTGCTCAGCACCCCGGACGTGGACGACACCTTCGAGAAGGTGCAGGCCGCCGGCGGCGACGTGGTGCAGGAGCCGATGGACCAGCCGTGGGGCGTGCGCGACTGCGCGTTCCGCGACCCGGCCGGCAACATGATCAGGATCAATCAGGCGGCGTGACCGTGCGGCGGTCGTCGGGCAGGCGCCGCGTCACGCCCGTGCGGTCGAGCAGCTCCAGCAGCGGCACCGCGACCCGGCGGGTGGTGCCCAGCGCCTGGCGGGCCTCGCTGAGCGTGAACGGCTGCGGCAGCCCGGCCAGGATCTCCGCCGCCCGCTGGGGCGCGCCGGGCGGCAGCAGCACGTTGCCGTCGAGGCGCACGGCGAGCCCGGTCCGCACGGCCGCGCCGATCTGCCGCGGGCCCAAACCGAGTTCGGCGAGCCGGTGTGCCTCCGGCGCCACGAACGGCTCGTCGCCGAACGCCTGACCGATCGCGGCCACCAGCTCGTCCGGGACGCCCGGTGTCCCCGCGCTCACCCGGCCGCCGCTGACCCGCAGCGGCGGCGTGACCAGGGCTTCGACCAGTGACCGGTCGGGCAGGCCGAGCCGGTGCCGCAGTGACTCCAGCGGGGCGCCCGGCTCCAGCGGATGCTCGGCGCGGTGCCGGGCCACCTCCTCGGCGAGCCGTTCGCGCAGGCCGGCCCAGTGCCGCGGGTCGGCGAACCAGTCCCCGGCCACCGGGACGCCGTCGTCGGGCACCCCCATCCGGCGCAGGTCGTCGCGGTGGATCAGCAGGCGCCGGCTCAGCTCACCGGCGAGGCCGGGAGCAGCGGTCAGGTCGGCGGCGCGGCGGGCGGCCGCACCGCGCC